>NZ_JBFAKW010000002.1:0-180003 GCF_040655955.1 Streptomyces sp. NPDC050263
GAACCGTCGGCGGCGCCCCGCTCACCGTGGTCAGGCAGTACATCGAGCAGCAGAACCGGCCGGTGTGAGCACAGCCCAGCTCCGCCGGGACCAGCCGTACCTCACCATGACGTACCTCGTGCGGCTGCTGAAGCTGGTGCACGAGGCACACCCTGACGCCTTCGGAGCCGCCTTTCACGCACGCCTGGGCTTCACGTCGGCGTCGGCCCACCGGGCGTCCAAACCCCTCGACGCGTATCCGTTCCCGGTACTCGACGCGTTGGAGACCGCCGCCCGGGACGACGTCGCCCGCGTCCGCGACCGGATCCTGGAGGGCGAGAAGCTGGCGGCTACGGGCCGAGACCCGCACCAACACGGCTGGGACCGGCTGGAGAACGTCCTCTGGTACGTCGCGCACCACGGCCCGCTGACCGCCGACGACGCCTCGTACAAGATCCTTCGCCCCTGGGGCGGCAGAGAGGAGCTCAACGGTCGTCTCCACCTCACCGCAAGGGACCTGGTGCCCTTCCTGCTTCTGCTCGCCTGCCAGACCGGCATGGAACCCGAGTGCATCCGGCAGCTGCGCTCCGACTGCCTGGCGAGTCCGGCACGTGGCTACGTCAGCATCGCCTACGCCAAGAAGCGCGCCCCGGGTTCTACACACAAGACGGTCAGGGTCACCGACGGCGGCTCGCTGCGCTTCCCCGGTGGCGTGATCCGGCTGGCCCTGCGTCTGACGAAACGGACGCGTGCGCTGATCGGCAGCGACGCGCTGTGGTGCGACGTCGGTGGTCACGGGCAGGCCCGGGCATCCTTCGACGGTCCGCAGGGCCGGTCGGCGGTGACGCGGCAGTGGATGTCCGAGCATGGGCTCGACCGCCTCACCGACCGCGACGGTACTCCGGTCGCCCTCGACCTGCGGCGGGTGCGCAAGACCGTCAAGTCCCGTCAGTACCTGCGGGCCGGCGGAGTTCTTGAGGACTTCGCCTCCGGCCACACCCGGCCGGTCGCCGCGCAGCACTACGCGGACATCGGCGCCCACGAAGAGACCCACGACCAGGCGGTGGAGGCGGGCCTTGCACAGGCGCTGGGCGTTGCGCTGGCCCCACCTGTGGTGCTGTCGGACGACGGCGACCGACTCGACGACGGCCAGGCCGCACTGACCGCGCGGGAAATCAAGTCGGCGCTCTCCGGCGAGCAGGACACACCTGCGTGAGCTGCGGAAAGACCGCGGCCGCCGCCCTCGTTGACGACGACGGCGCACTCTGCCACCTCTGCTACAACCGCCATCGCCGGCCACGAAGGCTCTGCGGCAGGTGCGGGCAGCTCAAGCGCATCGCCCGCAACGCGCGAGACGGGCAGCCGGACCTCTGCGACGGCTGCTACCAGGGCCCCGACGCGACCTGTTCGATCTGCAGCAGGGTCCGCCCCTGCGCCAGCCGCGACGAACAGGGCCAGCCGATCTGCGCCACCTGCTATCAGCGTCATCGCACCGGCGAGCCGTGCGCCCGCTGTGGCCGAACCAAGCCGGTCAACACCCGTTGGCCGATCGGGCCGGTCTGCATGACGTGCTACACCGCCGTGCTCCGCTCACCGGCCGAGTGCCCGCGCTGCGGCATGGTCCAGCCGCTGATCGCGCGGGATGACGACGGCGCCGAGATCTGCGGACCATGTGTCGGATTCGCCGACTACATCTGCAAGCGGTGCGGCCGGGCAGGCAATCCTCACAGCCGCGGCCGATGCGCTCACTGCGTCCTCGCCGAGCGGGTCAACGCCCTGCTGGCCGGGCCCGACGGCACGATCAACCCACAGCTGGAACCGCTCGCGGCCGCACTGGCGGACGCTCCCTCACCATTCCCTGCTATCCAGTGGCTCAAGGAGAGCCCGAACACCAAGCTCCTCGCCCGGCTGGCGTCCGAAGGGCACGAGCTCAGCCACGAGCTGCTGGATGAGTTCCCGCCCAGCCGGAACCAGCGATACATCCGTCAACTCCTCGTCCATACTGGTGTGTTGGAGGAACGCAACGAGGACATCGAACGCATCCCGGGCTGGCTGGAGCACGAACTCGCGGACAAGCCGGCCGCGCACGCCAGCCTCGCCCGCCCGTTCCTGCACTGGTTCCTGCTTCGGCGAGCACGCCAGCGGGCCGCCATGCGCCGCCATCCCGCCTCCGCCGACCGTGACCTGCGGCGCCGCGTCAGCGTCGCCCTGGACTTCCTGGCCTGGATGGACCAACGCGACCTGGCCCTCGCCGACCTCGCTCAGGAGCATGTCGACGACTGGATCGCCGGGGCCACCAGCCAGCGGCGCTACCTGATCCGCTACTTCCTGAAATGGACCACGAGCCGCCGGCTCACCTGCGAACTGACCGTCCCCTCCATCCCGAGCCAGGAGCCCCAGAACCTACTCGACGACGAGGCTCGCTGGCGGCTCCTCCAACGCTGCCTGACCGACGATGCCCTGCCGACGGACGTCCGGGCCGGCGGCGCGATCACCCTGCTGTTCGGCCTGTCCACCAAACGTCTTTGCCACCTGACGCCTGAACACCTCAAGTTCGGTGACAAGCACGCCCACCTGGTCCTGGGCCGCCACCCCGTCCTGCTGCCTCCACGGCTCGCCGAGCTCCTTCGACAACTTGCCGAACAGCCCCAACTGCGACCGCAGCTCTCGCGAGCCCACCCAGGCCCTCGCTGGCTCTTCCCTGGCATGGTCCCGGGCAAGCCGATCTCGACGCACGGCATGACCCAGAAACTCAAACGGCACGGCATCCTGGTTCGCACCGCGCGCAACGGGGCACTGGCCGCCCTCGCGGCTGATCTTCCCAGCCCGATCCTCGCCGACGTGACCGGGATGCACCGCCACACCGCGCTCCGCTGGGTCGCCTACGCAAGACGTGACTGGGCCGAATACCTCGCCGCCCGCGCCGAGGAGGTCACCAGCAGCAGATCGCAGCGATCATGAGATCGGCTTCGTGGGGATCTGAGGTGGAGGCATTGGCACCGGATCGGCGCTTGAGAATATGAACTGAATGAGCACGTCAACAGGGAGCCAGGAGGCCGTCTACCAGGGCTCGGAGCCCGTCCAGGTAGGTGTCCTCGGCGGTCAGCGGTGCCCAGTGGTCCGCGACCTGTGCCAAACGGGGTAGCTCGCCCGGGTCGAGATCGGCGAAGACTTGCTCCCGGTAGGTGGGACGGTCATCGTCTGTGCGCCGCCGGGCCGCTGTCACGCGGACCACGATCTCTCCGGCGGTGTAGTACCAGATCGCGCGGTAGCCGTGTACTGCCCGCTCGGGGGACAGGCCGCATTCGACCAGGCCGTCAACGATCTGCTCGACAAACCACAGAGCGGATGTGGCCATCAGGTCGTCGGCGGTCAGCACCTCCACGATCCACGGGCAGGCGGCGAGCGCCTCGTGGATCGTGGCAGCGGCGACGACGATCCGCTCGCGGGGCTGAGCGGGCAGTTCGGGTCGGTGCAGCGTCCGCGTTGCGTAGTCGTCCAGCAACAGGACGAGCAGTTCTTCCTTGTTGCGGACGTGGTGGTAGAGCGCCATCGGCGTACTGCCGATCTCCGTGGCCAGCCGCCGCATGGTCAGCCGGTCCACGCCTTCCGCGTCCACGATCCGACGGGCCGCTGTGACGACCTCCTCGCGGGAGATACGGGGAGGTCGGCCGAGGGTTTTGCGCGGTGCTGGCGGTTGCGGCATGCCCTCATCATCCCCCAGGTGTCGACAACGTCGATCCTCTGACGCTATTTTCCTTACATGTATAAAAACTCGCGAGGGCGACCCGGAATGGTGCTGGCAGCCGTGGCCGTCGCCCAGTTCGCCGTCGCCCTGGACCTGTCTGTGGTCAACGTCGCCCTGCCCGCGATCCGCACCGCGCTGGGGTTCGCACCGCTCGACCTGTCGTGGGTCGTGCACGTCTACGCGCTCACGCTCGGCGGCTTTCTGCTGCTGGGAGGCCGCGCATGCGACCTCTACGGCCGACGACGGCTGTTCGTGCTCGGCTTGGCCGTCTTCGGGCTGTGCTCACTGGCGGGCGGGCTCGCCCAGGCACCCTGGCAACTGATCGCCGCCCGCGCCGGCCAGGGCCTGGGAGCCGCCGCGGCCACGCCGGCCACGCTGGCGATGCTCACCACCACCTTCCCCGAGGGCCCGCAGCGCGTGCGCGCGCTCGGGGTGTGGAGCGGGGTGAACGCCGCAGGCGGAGCGCTGGGCGTGCTGGCGGGTGGGCTGCTGACCCAGTACGCGGGCTGGCGCTGGGTGATGCTGATCAATCTGCCCATCGTCGCGGTGGCTCTCGCGCTGGTCCGCGCAGGCGTGCCCGCCGAAGCACGCCCCGCCCGGCGCGAGAGGCTGGATGTGCTCGGTGCCGTCCTGGCCACCGGTGGAGTCGGACTGCTGGTGACCGGTGTTGTGCGCACCGACGCCCAAGGGTGGGACTCCCCGGCCACATGGACGATGCTCGTCGCCGCAGCCATGCTCCTGGCCGCCTTCGTCGTCACCGAATCCCGGACTTCCGCACCGCTGTTGCGCCTGGGCCTGCTGCGCAGCCGCTGGGTCGCCGGCGCCAACGTGCTGGTGTTCTTCTCCACAGCCGGGCAGTTCGCGGCGTTCTACTTCGTGTCCCTGTACCTGCAGCAGGTTCTGGGCATGGGTGCCGCGGCGACCGGTGCCGCGTTCCTGCCCTTCTCCGCGAGCCTGATCGCGGGCACCCTCATCGCGACCCGCGTCACCGCGGCACGCACCCCCCGTGCGTCCCTGGTGCCCGGCGCCCTGCTGGCCGCCGCAGGCCTGGCCTGGTTCGCCTTCATCAGCCCCGACGGCGGATTCCTCACCGACGTGCTCGGCCCCTGCATCATCACCGGCACCGGCGTCGGACTGGTCATCGCCCCGATCGTCGCCGCCGCAACCACCGGCGTCGCCCCCCACGAGGCCGGCATGGCCTCCGGCCTCATGAACAGCTCCCGCCAACTCGGCGGCTGCATCGGCCTGGCCGCCCTGGCCACCATCGCCGCACACCGCACCGGCACGACAACCGACCCCGCCGCAATCAACGACGGCTACGCCCTGGGTCTTGCCATCGCCGCCGTCCTCTTCGTGATCGCGGCCGTCGTGGCGATCAACGTGCTGCCCCGCCGCCAGGCCGAAACACCCGCCCTGCAACCCGCCACCGCAGAGAACCGACTGGAAGGAACGCCGTCATGACGACAACACCCCTCTCACCCATCGACCTGTTCGCCTCGGCGCTGCACATCCACCCCGACGGCGATGTCCAAGCCGCCGAACGGCAGATGACGAACAGCGACTCCGGCGCCTGGCAGCTCGCGACATTCCACGTGGAGACCGACGCCGACGTACACGCCGACCACTGGGAGATGCACCCGCAGGCCGAGGAGGCGGTGTGCTGCCTGACCGGCGGTGTCCGCCTCTACTTCCGTCCCGCCAGGCCCGACGACACCGAGGACATGGTGCAGTTGCAGCCAGGCACCGCCGTGATCATCCCCCGTGGCCGCTGGCACCGCCTGGAGCTGGACGCCCCCAGCGACCTGATGTCGATCACCCTTCGCCACGGCACGCGCCTCGAAAAACGTACCGACACTCGCTGACAGCGGGGCGACCCGGCCGAGCCTGCCGCCGGGCCACCCAGCGGCAACTGGTCTGGGGAAGGCGGCCGCCGCAGGATGCCTCCTCGTTGATTCGTCCCCTGGGATCCGTCCACCCCTGGTAGAGCCCAGAGCCCCGGGCGTCACATACTCAGTGTCATCAGTCGGGGCGAGCGATATCGGGGAATAGTGCACGGTCGGAATAACCCCCTCCCGCCAGTAGTTCGTGAGCTGGACCGCGACTGCGCCACCACCGAGACCGGAGCCGACGGGCGTCCCCAGTACAAACTCCGTGGCCGGGTCTACAAGGGGAAGGACCGCAAGCTCAGCGGGGACGAAGCCGAGTGAGTCGTCCTGGATGTCGTGCACCGCGCCGTCGCCGTTCTCAAGGAGATCAACGACGACCCCGGCCACCTCTTCGGCTACGACGGCGGCGGCCGCAACGGGTACGTACTCCTCACCAACGTGCCCCGGCGTATCCGAGCCTTCCGCAACCACCTCAACGCGCTCTTCAGCACGGCGGATGAGCTCTACATCCCGCTGACGACGACGTCCCCGAACGGGGACTCCCCGGACGAGGCAGACGAAGCCGAGGAAGACGAAGCCGAGGAAGACGCGCCAGCGCCCACGGCGCTTCCCTGGGCCTTCGACACCAGGCAGTTCCGGCGTACCCTCGCCTGGCACATCGCCCACCAGCCCTTCGGGGTGGTCGCGGGCGCCCGCCAGTACAAGCACACCGCGATCACCATGTTCGAGGGGTACGCGGGGACCTCCGCCTCCGGCTTCGCCGATGAGGTCGCCGCCGAGGAAGCCGTGGCCAAGCTCGACTACGTCGAAGACCTCTACCACGACTGGAACGAGGGCGGACGCTCCGCGGGCGGCGCCGCCCAGCGCATCGAGGCCGAGTTCGACCGCATTCGCAGCGAACTCGGCGACCTGGCGGGCGTGGTGGCCAGCCCCTCCCGCCTGAGGACGCTGCTGCACCACCTGACGAAGACCCTGCACCCCGGCGTGCTGAACGACTGCTTCTATCAGGCTGAGACAGCCGTGTGCCGCAAGCGGGCCAAGCCTCTGGGACGCCCCGTCCCCATGCTCGACATGTGCATGCGCTGCCCCAACTCACGGCGCTCCGCCGTCCACCTGCCCCGCCTGGAACGGGCGCACGACATGGCGCAAGCCGAACTGGGCGAGGCAACCGACCTCCCGCGACTCCAGCAGCTCGCCATCACCGAGCACCTGGCCACGCTCACCCACCTGATCGCCGAGATCGACCACGAGGACACCCGACGATGACCGATGCCATGGACGACACCCTCCGAGTCGTCCGCACCGCCTTCGACCGTCTCGCCCGGGAGAACCCAGGCCTGACTGACATCGACCACAAGATCATGCGCGCCTTCGAGCAGCTCATGCTCGGCCACCCCGAGATCACCGACGGCCGGACTTCGGCGGTGAACATCTGCGCCGAGTCCGGCGTCTCCCGAGCCTCGTACTACCGCTCTCCCGTCGCGGCAGTAATCAAGGGGATTCTCAGCTCTCCCAAGGCCAGGCGTCCGGAGTCCGACGAACTCCGGCAGGAGATCGCGCGCCTGAAGCAGTCCGAGCGGGATCTCCGCCGGGAGAAGGCGGAGGAGATCCGGGAGTTGCGTGCCACCGTCGGGGCGTACGCGAACCAGATCCAGGTGCTCGCACTCAGGAACGCCGAGTTGGAGGCGGACGCTCGCCGACTACAGGCTCAGGTCGCGGGAGGACCAGAGCGGGTTGTCAGGCAACTGAAAGGAACCAGGACGTCTTCCGAGGCGGCTTCGGAACAGACATAACTTCGCAGACCACCTCTACGACCTCCACCCTTGTGCCAGCCACTCATGAGTTCGCCGCGCGCAGCCCATCCAGCTCGTCCCCGATCACCGCGCGCAGCGGCTCATGCTGGGGACCGAGTGCGAATTGCTCGTCCGTCCACCTGTTACGTGCGTAGAGCCAGACCGGCCGTCCCACCACGTCGGCGGGCTCCCAGTTGAATCGTGGCCATATGTGCGCATGCAGGAAGCCATCGGTATTGCCCAGAATCTCCAGATTGACCCGGCGAAACTCCGTGTCCAGACGCCTACAGGCTCGCTCGACCGCCTCTCCGAGCTGGTCCATGTCGGACAAGAACGACAGCCTCTTGGCCCTGGGCAGGTCCGACAGTCTCTCGACCTCCGGATCATCCACGAGAAGCACCGAGTAGCCCGGCAGGAACTGCACATCGCCGATCACTGCGAACCCCGCGGTCAAGCGCCTGAGCACAGTGGGGTTTTGACCGCGCAGAGCGCTCCCGATCCGGTCCATCCGCCAGTCAACAGCCACGGGCCCGAAGTTATCCTGTCGCGATGCCCCAGGTTCGTTCGGCGTACCGGCGACACTCAGCCTCCGCATTGGCGAAGCATCATGCTCTTGTCCGCCACCGTCACAGGAAGGCCATACTTCTCCGCCACCTGCGCGAACCGCACCGAGTACGAGCAGCGAATCGTCTTGTTGGGCGGCAGCCAAGACGCGGGCCCAGAGTCCCTTTTGGCCGAGTTCGTGGAGCCCGAGACGGGCAGGAGGTTCAGCACGTCGTTCGCCAA
The DNA here is from genome assembly GCF_040655955.1 of Streptomyces sp. NPDC050263. Taxonomy (NCBI): domain Bacteria; kingdom Bacillati; phylum Actinomycetota; class Actinomycetes; order Kitasatosporales; family Streptomycetaceae; genus Streptomyces; species Streptomyces sp. NPDC050263. Next base: position 8,193 of record NZ_JBFAKW010000002.1, read on the forward strand.
CCGCTGCCGCTTCTGCTTGTCCCAGTGTGCGGCGCCCATCTGCCAGGCGTACGACAACGGCACCACGTGATCTATCTGTACCTCCGCGGCCTTCGTCTTCTTCCAGGCGATGTCCTTGCCCGTGTACGGGTCGTACAGGTTCATCGACACGACCACGCAGTCCGAACCGGCCCGGAACCTGACGTCCTGGCCATCACGTTTCAGCAAATCGTTCCGCGTGTCACAACCATTCCGCGCCAGGGGCACGCCGTCCGCTGTGTCCATCCACGCGTAGCCGAACTTGTCACGGTCGTACCCGGTCTTCGGCCCGCGCCCCTTGGTGGACAGTTTGGAGATGAGTTCACGCGCTGTCGCCCTGTCCTTCTCCGAGGAGATCGCCGCCAGGCCAGGCTTCGTCCCATCCGGATCGGCCAGAGGACTGGCTCCCTGTCCGTTCGAGGCCGACGCTCCGCCCTCGGGTGAACTACTCCCGCCGGAAAGGCCGCTTCCCGTGCAGCCTGTCAGCGCCGCCCCGAGCATCAGCACGGCACAACTGGCGGCCCTGCCCCGAGCAGCAGCCCGGACCGTCGGTCCTGTCACTTCCCCGCCATTCCCCGCACTACTACCGAGTCCGAACACGAGCCGCGTGAGACACGGCCTCGCAGCACGGATGCCCCGATCCTGAGACACATCACTGTGAGACATCTACACAGCCAACACAAGGTCGTTGGCGAGGGCTATCCGCTTACTGGCGTCCCAGTACTTGGCGCCCTTCTGCCAGGCGTCGGACAGGGCGACGACATGGTCGATGTCGACCTTGCTGCTGCCCCGCCGGTACGTCACGTCCTTCCCGGAGTACGGGTCCGACTCCAGGACGCCGTAGGACACCTTGCAGGTACCGCCGGTGTACTTCACCTCCGCCAGGTCCCGCTTGAGTATGTCGTCACGGGTGTCGCAGGAGTTGGAGTCGGTGTCCGCCCAGGCGGAGCCGAACTTGTCCCGCCCGTAGCCGGTCTTGGGGGCCCGCCCCTTCACGGTCAGCGACTCGGCCGCCGCGAGAGCCGCCCCGCCGCTCGCCGACGGCTGCGCCCCGGCCGAACCGGAGCCGGTGGTCTGCTCGGTGCAGCCGGCCGCCGTCGCTGCGCACATCAGTACGACGGCAGCCGCCGCCCCACCCCTCAGACGCTTCACGCGCCCCTCCTCTTTTTTGCCCGCCCGCCGCCACCCCGCCCAGGGCGGATTCCCCCGACGGCGTCTCGCACACACGGTAGCGAGGGGGCGCGCGGAGGCAGCCGGGAGGTCCAGACCACATCTCACTCAAGTGGGCATCTCTCGCATCTCGGGAATATCGTCAGTGGAGAGTCACCCCCGGAAGGAGTTCTGGATGGGCATCTTCGACAGGTTCAAGAGCAACAAGGCGGCACACGGCAAGACCAGGAACATGTCCGACGCCGCGGAGAAGCAGGTCAACGAGAAGACGGGCAACAAGCACGAGTCCCAGGTCGACTCCGCACAGCAGAAGCTGCACGAGCGGCTCGGCATGGACGAGGACCGGCCCGAGAAGCCTTAGGGCCTGTCTGAACTCTCGACTCCACCCGAGGCCACCGGCGGACGGATCGTCCGGCCGGTGGCCTGAGTGCTGTGAGTGCCCTGAGCAGCCTGAACAACCTGAGGAGACGGCCAGAGACGGGCAGGGCCGGTCACGACCCCAGCACCGTCGCCAGGAACTCGCCGACCCAGCCCAGGAGTTCGCGTCCGACCAGCGGCTTGCCGCCGACCCTGGTGGGCTTCGGACGGGGCACGAGGATCTGGTGCGCGGCCGGCTTGATGACCGAACCGGGGTACACCCGCTTGAGGCGCAGCTCCTGCGACTCGCGCAACTCCACCGGCGCGAAGCGGATGTTGGCGCCCTGGAGCACGATCTCGCCGACGCCACACGCGCGTGCCAGCATCCGCAGCCCCGCCACCAGCAGCAGGTTCTCCACCGGTTCCGGCAGCTTGCCGTAGCGGTCGACGAGTTCCTCGCGGACGGCCTTGACGTCGTCCTCCGAGTTGGCGGAGGCGATGGAGCGGTAGGCCTGGAGCCTGAGCCGCTCGCCGGGCGCGTAGTCGTGCGGGACGTGCGCGTCGACCGGCAGCTCGATCTTGACCTCGAGCGGCGGTTCCTCCTCGACCCCGCCGGTCTCCAGCTGACGCCGGTAGTCCGCGACGGCCTCGCCGACCATCCGGACGTACAGGTCGAAGCCGACGCCCGCGATATGGCCGGACTGCTCGCCGCCCAGGAGGTTGCCCGCGCCGCGGATCTCCAGGTCCTTCATCGCCACGTACATGCCCGCGCCCATCTCCGTGTGCTGGGCGATGGTCGCGAGCCGCTCGTGGGCGGTCTCCGTCAGGGGCTTCTCCGGCGGGTAGAGGAAGTACGCGTAACCGCGTTCGCGGCCTCGGCCCACCCGGCCGCGCAGCTGGTGCAGCTGGGACAGGCCGAAGGTGTCTCCGCGCTCCACGATCAGCGTGTTGGCGTTGGAGATGTCGATGCCGGACTCGACGATCGTCGTCGAGACGAGCACGTCGAACTTCTTCTCCCAGAAGTCGACGACGACCTGCTCCAGCGCGGTCTCCGACATCTGGCCGTGGGCGGTGGCGATGCGCGCCTCGGGCACGATCTCGCGCAGTCGCGCGGCCGCGCGGTCGATGGACTCGACCCGGTTGTGGATGTAGAAGACCTGGCCCTCGCGCAGCAGTTCGCGGCGGATGGCGGCGCCGATCTGCTTCTGCTCGTAGGGGCCGACGAAGGTGAGCACCGGGTGGCGCTCCTCCGGGGGCGTGGTGATCGTCGACATCTCGCGGATGCCCGTCACCGCCATCTCCAGGGTGCGCGGGATGGGGGTCGCGGACATCGTCAGGACGTCGACGTTCGCGCGGAGCTTCTTCAGCTGCTCCTTGTGCTCGACGCCGAAGCGCTGCTCCTCGTCGACGATGACCAGGCCGAGGTCCTTGAACTTGGTCTCGGAGGAGAACAGGCGGTGGGTGCCGATGACGACGTCCACGGAGCCCTCGCGCAGGCCCTCCAGGGTCGCCTTCGCCTCCGTGTCGGTCTGGAAGCGGGAGAGGGCCTTCACGTTCACCGGGAACTGCGCGTACCGCTCGCCGAAGGTGCCGAAGTGCTGCTGCACGAGGAGGGTCGTCGGCACGAGGACGGCGACCTGCTTGCCGTCCTGGACGGCCTTGAAGGCGGCGCGGACCGCGATCTCCGTCTTGCCGTAACCGACGTCGCCGCAGATCAGACGGTCCATCGGGACCGTCTTCTCCATGTCGTCCTTGACCTCGGCGATGGTGGTGAGCTGGTCGGGCGTCTCCGCGTAGGGGAAGGCGTCCTCCAGCTCGCGCTGCCAGGGGGTGTCCGTGCCGAAGGCGTGCCCGGGGGCGGCCATCCGGGCCGAGTACAGCTTGATCAGGTCGGCGGCGATCTCCTTGACGGCCTTCTTGGCGCGCGCCTTGGTCTTCGTCCAGTCCGCGCCGCCGAGCCGGTGCAGGGTGGGGGCCTCGCCGCCGACGTACTTGGTGATCTGCTCCAGTTGGTCGGTGGGGATGTAGAGCCGGTCGCCGGGCTGGCCGCGCTTGGCGGGGGCGTACTCCACGACCAGGTACTCGCGCGTGGCGCCCTGGACGGTGCGCTGCACCATCTCGATGTAGCGGCCCACGCCGTGCTGCTCGTGGACGATGTAGTCGCCCGCCTCCAGGGTGAGCGGGTCGATGGTCTTGCGGCGGCGCGCGGGCATGCGCGCGCCGTCCTTGCCGGCCGCCTTCTGGCCGGACAGGTCGGTCTCGGTGAGGACGGCGAGACGCAGCGCCTGGTCGACGAAGCCGTAGTCGATCGAGCCGCAGGAGACGTGCACGAGGGAGGGGCCGAGGTCGGTCAGGTCGGCGTCCAGCCGGGCCGCGACGCCCTCGCCGCCGAGCACCTCGACCGTGCGGGCCGCCGGGCCGTGCGCCTCGGTGACGAAGACGACGCGCCAGCCTTCGGCCAGCCAGCCCTTGGTGTCCGCGAGGGCCTTCGCGGTGTCGCCGCGGTAGGTCTCGGGGGCGTGCATGCCGAGCTTCAGGGTGTCCGCGTCGAGCTCTTCGTCCGCCGCGAACGGCGACACCGACCACCACATCATGTTCAGCTCGCGCGCGTGGTCGCGGACGGCCGCGATGGACCACAGGGAGGCCGCGCCGACGTCGATGGGGGCCTCGCCGCCGCCGGCCGTGGCCGCCCAGGACGCCTGGAGGAACTCCTGCGAGGTCGCGACGAGGTCGGCGGCACGCGTGCGTACCCGCTCGGGGTCGCAGACGACGGCCATCGCGCCCTTGGGCAGGACGTCGATCAGCAGCTCCATGTCGTCGACGAGCACCGGGGCCAGGGACTCCATGCCCTCGACGGCGATGCCCTCGGCGATCTTGCCGAGCAGCTCGCCCAGCTCGGGGTGCTGTTCGGCGAGGGCACGCGCACGCGTGCGCACCTCTTGCGTCAACAGAAGTTCACGGCAGGGCGGGGCCCACAGGCCGTGGTCGGCGACCTCCAGGGAGCGCTGGTCGGCGACCTTGAAGTAGCGGATCTCCTCGACGTCGTCGCCCCAGAACTCGACGCGCAGGGGGTGTTCCTCGGTGGGCGGGAACACGTCCAGGATGCCGCCGCGGACGGCGAACTCGCCGCGCTTCTCGACGAGCTCCACGCGCGCGTAGGCGGCCGCGGCGAGGGCTTCGACGATCGTGTTCAGGTCGGCCGTCTGGCCGGTGCGCAGGGCCACCGGTTCCAGGTCGCCGAGGCCCTTGACCTGCGGCTGGAGCACCGAGCGGACCGGCGCGACGACCACCGAGACCGGGCCGGTCTCCGGGTCGTCGGGGCGCGGGTGGGCGAGGCGGCGCAGGATGGCGAGGCGGCGGCCGACGGTGTCGCTGCGGGGGCTGAGGCGCTCGTGCGGGAGCGTCTCCCAGGAGGGGTACTCCACGACGCCGTCCGGCGGGAGCAGTGAGCGCAGGGCGGCGGCCAGGTCCTCGGCCTCACGGCCGGTGGCGGTGACGGCGAGGACCGTGCGGGCGCTCTCCCGGGCGAGGGCGGCGATTGCGAAGGGGCGGGCCGCCGGGGGGCCGACCAGGTCGACGTGCATGCGGTTGCCGTCTGCGGCCGCGGGGATCGCTTCCGCGAGGGCGGTGTCCTTGACGACGGCGTCGAGCAGACCGTGCAGGCTCATGGAGGGCTGTTCCGTCCGAGGGGTCGGGGGTTTGTGGCTCGCAACGCGAAGGGCCCGACGCGTGTCACGGGCCGGGGGTGTCCAGGGTACGACGGGGCGCTGCGGTTCGCCGGGGGCTGTGGACAACCCTGGGAACGGTGAGGGGTGCGGACCCCCAGAAGACAGACAACAAAGACAGACAACAAAGACAGACGACGAAGACGGACCCGACGAAGACGGACGAAGACAGACGAAAGACTGTCGACGAGAGCGGACAACGAAACCCGGCACCGAGAAGACCCCCGTCCGTCTCGATGCCGGGTCGTTGCCCTGTGGGTTGTGGTCAGTCCGTGGCGATCGCGTTCAGTACGTTCATGCGTCCCGCGCGGAACGCCGGGATCAGTGCCGCGAAGAGGCCCACGAACGCGGAGCCGATGAACACGCCGATGATCGTCGGCCACGGGATGTCGAGGACGTCCAGGCCCTGCAGGGCGAGGAGTTGCTGGGCGGTGGCCCCCCAGCCCATGCCCAGACCGAGGCCCAGCAGGGCGCCGAAGAGAGCGATGACGACCGACTCCATGCGGATCATGCGGCGCAGCTGACGGCGGGACAGGCCGATCGCCCGCATCAGACCGATCTCCCTGGTGCGCTCCACCACCGACAGCGCCAGGGTGTTCACCACACCCAGGACCGCGACGATGATCGCGAGGGCGAGCAGGCCGTAGATCAGGTTCAGCAGCTGGCCGATCTGGTCCTTGAGCTCCTGCTTGTAGTCGGTCTGGTCGCGGACCGTGTACTGCGGGTAGTCGTGCAGCGCGGCCTTGACCGACTTGTACGCGGCGTCCTGCTGCCCCTCCTTCGCGGTCGCGAAGACCAGCTGGTCCAGCGGCAGCTTGTCGGCCGGGACGTACTTCTTGAGGGTGTCGATGGATGTGTACATCGCGCCCTGGTCGATGACGACGTCACTGCTGGTGATCGCGCGGACCGTCAGCCGTGCGGTGGAGCCGTCCCGGAAGGCCACGGAGATCTTGGAGCCGAGGCTGATCTTGTGGTCCTTGGCGAACTTCTCGTGGACGGACATCGAGTCGAGCCGGTAGGCGTCGGCGAGGTTGCCGGCGACCGTCTCGGTGCGCAGGTCGGTCGCGTACGTCGGGTCGGCGGCGGTGATCGCCGTCTTGCCGAGGGTCTTGCCGTCGGGGGTGGTGAAGTCGGCCTGGGTCCACTTGTACTCGGTGACCTGCGCCAGCTCCGGTGTCGCCTTGATGGCCTGCACCGCCTGCGGGGTCATGAGCTGGCCGCTGTCGCTCTGGATGATGAAGTCCGTGCCGACGCTCTTGTCGAGCTCTTCCGTCGCCGAGGCGACCATGGAGGAGCCGACCACCGACAGACACGCGACCAGCGCGAGGCCGATCATCAGGGCCGCGCCCGTGGCGCCGGTCCGGCGCGGGTTGCGCAGCGCGTTGCGCTCCGCCATCCGTCCGACGGGTCCGAAGGCCCGCAGAACGACCGCGCCCAGCACCCGGACCACCGCGCCCGCCAGCAGCGGGCCGATGACGACGAAGCCGATCAGGCTGAGCACCACGCCCAGGCCGAGCCAGAGGGAGCCCTCGGCGGCCTTGTCGGCCGTGGAGGCCAGGTAGAGGCCGAAGCCGCCGCCGGCGGTCAGGAGCAGCCCGATGACGGCCCGTACGGCGCCGGCCTTGGCGTCGGCCGGGGCGCCCGCGTCGCGCAGCGCGGCCATCGGGGAGACCTTGCCGGCCCGGCGGGCGGGGAGGTAGGCCGCCAGCACGGTGACGACGATGCCGAGGATCATGCCGGTCACCGGGGTGGTCCAGGCGACCGTCAGATCGTCCGTGGAGAGGTTCATGCCGGTCAGACTCATGAGCTTCATCAGGCCGATCGCGATGCCGACGCCCGCGCCGACGCCGAGGATCGAGCCGACCACGCCCAGGAGCAGGGCCTCCGCGAGAACCGACCGGTTGACCTGCTTGCGGCTGGAGCCGATGGCCCGCATCAGGCCGATCTCACGGGTGCGCTGAGCGACCAGCATCGAGAAGGTGTTGATGATCAGGAAGATGCCGACGAGGAAGGCGATCCCGGCGAAGCCGAGCATCGCGTACTTCATGACGTCCAGGAAGCCGCCCACGTCCGCGGCGTTGGCGTCGGCGGTCTCCTTGGCGGTCTGCACCTTGTAGTCGGCGCCGATCTCGGCCACGACGTTCTTCTTCAGCTGCGCGTCGCTCACCCCGGACGCGGCCATGACGTTCACGTTCGTGAAGACGCCCGGCTGGCCGACCAGCGCCTCCTGGGCGGTCTTCGTGTCCAGGTAGAAGATCGCGGCGCCGGGGTTGGTGACCTGGAAGGCGGCGATGCCGGAGATCTTCGCGGTGTGCGTGCCGATCGCGCTGATCACGCCGATCTCGTCGCCGAGCTTCAGGTGGTGCTTGTCGGCGGTGTCCTCGTCCACCATGACCTGGTCGGAGCCCTTGGGAGCCGCACCGTCGGTGATCTTCATGGTGCGGGCGTCGTTGCCGTTCCAGCTGCCGACGATGGTGGGCGCGCCGCTGGACGGCGACAGGCTGTCCTTGTCGGCGTCGACGACGGTCACGGAGGTCGAGAAGACGGTCCCCTCCGCAGACTTCACCCCTTGCGCCTTGCGCACCTCGTCGAGCACGGAGGCCTGCATGACCGGCGGCTTGCCGTTCTCGGAGGTCGTCTCACCGGTGTCCGAGGCGCCCTTCGCGCTCACCGTCACATCGGAGGAGGTGGCGGCGAAGAGCTTGTCGAACGTCGTGTTCATCGTGTCGGTGAACACCAGCGTCCCGCAGACGAACGCCACCGACAGCAGGACCGCCACGGCCGACAGGGCCATCCGTCCCTTGTGCGCGAAGAAGTTGCGCATGGAGGTCTTCATGACGGTCATGACGTACGCCCCCGCGCGTCGAAGTCCTTCATCCGGTCGAGGACGGTCTCGGCGGTCGGCTTGAACATCTCGTCGACGATCCGGCCGTCCGCGAGATACAGCACGCGGTCCGCGTAGGAGGCGGCCACCGGGTCGTGCGTGACCATGACGATGGTCTGGCCCAGGTCGTCCACCGAGCGGCGCAGGAAGCCCAGCACCTCGGCGCCCGCGCGCGAGTCGAGGTTTCCGGTCGGCTCGTCCCCGAAGATGATCTCGGGGCGGGCGGCGAGGGCGCGGGCCACGGCGACGCGCTGCTGCTGACCGCCCGAGAGCTGCGTGGGACGGTGCTTGAGCCGGTCGCTCAGCCCGACGGTCTCCACGACCTGGTTCAGCCAGGCCTTGTCCGGCTTACGGCCGGCGATGTCCATGGGCAGCGTGATGTTCTCTATCGCGTTCAGCGTGGGCAGCAGGTTGAACGCCTGGAAGATGAACCCGATCCGGTCCCGGCGCAGCTTCGTGAGCTTCTTGTCCTTCAGCCCGGTGATCTCGGTCTCGTCGAGGTAGATCTCCCCGGACGTGACGGTGTCGAGCCCGGCGAGGCAGTGCATCAGGGTGGACTTGCCGGACCCCGAGGGGCCCATGATCGCGGTGAACTGGCCGCGGGCGATGTCCACGTCGACGTGGTCGAGGGCGACGACGCGGGTCTCGCCGGACCCGTACGCCTTGACGACCTGCCGCGCCCGCGCGGCGACGGCCGTACGCCCTCCAGTGCCCCCGTGCCTGGGAATGGTCACAGCCGAAGTCACGGTAAGTCTCCTCAGTAGAAGGTCAGAAGCTGCATAGCGAGAAGCGCTACGCCGAAGAGTCTGTCGGCAGGAGGGGGTCCCGCGCGCTGGTGCTCGGGCCCGTCTTCCCGGGGGGTTAACCCCACCCCCCGCCGGTGTGCCTGCCGCCCCCCGGCGGCATAAAGCCAGGTTAAGGAGCGACCTGGGGCCTTCTCCTCCTCCGACGGTACGAACCCTCCCCCAGCCGTAGTACGGAGGTACCCCTAAGGGCCGTCCACCGTCAGGTGGAGGAGCTCTCGGGGTTCTCTCCACCCTCCGCCCCGGTCAGGCTCCACCCTCCCGCGACGTGAGGGTCAAGTGGGAAGCTGTGTTCCGGCAGTTGCATGCAAGGGGCACGGAACACGGGACGACAGAACATCCGGGGAGGGACATCCGTGGGGGACACCAGACCCGCGATACGCGGGACCGAGCAGCCGACGCAGACGCGCCGGCGGGGAGCGGTCGTCGCCGCGCTCATGCTCGCCATGGCGCTGGCCGCGCTCGACTCCACCATCGTCTCCACCGCCGTCCCGCAGATCGTCGGCGACCTGGGCGGGTTCTCCGTCTTCTCCTGGCTGTTCTCCGGCTACCTGCTCGCCGTCACCGTCACCCTGCCGGTGTACGGCAAGCTCTCCGACACCTTCGGCCGCAAGCCGGTGCTGGTCGCCGGGGCCGTCCTCTTCCTGCTCGGCTCGCTGCTGTGCGCGCTGGCCTGGAACATGGGGGCGCTCATCGCGTTCCGCATCGTGCAGGGTCTGGGCGGCGGGGCGCTCCAGGGCACCGTGCAGACGCTCGCCGCCGACCTGTACCCGCTGAAGGAGCGTCCGAAGATCCAGGCGAAGCTGTCCACGGTGTGGGCGGTCTCGGCGGTCGCCGGGCCGGGCATCGGCGGGGTGCTGGCCGCCTACGCGGACTGGCGCTGGATCTTCCTGGTCAACCTGCCCATCGGGGCCCTCGCGTTGTGGCTGATCGTCCGTCATCTGCACGAGCCGCAAAGAGAGACAAAGGCGATAGGAGAGACAGAGCAGACAGGGCAGACAGGGCAGAAATCGTCTCCACGCGCGCGTGTCGACTGGGCGGGCGCGCTGGCGGTGTTCGCGTGCGGCGGGGTGCTGCTGACCGCGCTGGTGCAGGGCGGGGTGGCGTGGCCGTGGCTGTCGGGACCGTCGCTCGCGCTGTTCGCCGCGGGTCTGGCGCTGGCCGGCCTCGTCGTCGTCATCGAACGCCGGGCCGCGGAGCCGATCATCCCCGGCTGGGTGTGGCGTCGCCGGACGATCGCCGCGGTCAACCTCGCGCTGGGCGCGCTGGGCCTGCTGATGGTGGCCCCGACGGTGTTCCTGCCGACCTACGCCCAGGCGGTCCTGGGCCTGGGGCCGGTGACCGCCGGCTTCGTCCTGTCCGTGTGGACGCTGAGCTGGCCGCTCTCCGCCGCCCTCAGCCAGCACGTCTACCGGCGCATCGGCTTCCGTGACACCGCGCTGCTCGGCATCGGCACGGCCACGCTGATCCTGCTCGCGTTCCCGCTCCTGCCCTACCCCGGTCAGGCCTGGCAGCCGACCCTGCTGATGCTGCTGCTCGGCGCCGCGCTGGGCCTCTTCCAACTCCCGCTGCTCGTCGGCGTGCAGTCGACGGTGGGATGGTCGGAGCGCGGGACGACGACCGCGTCCGTGCTGTTCTGCCGGCAGACGGGCCAGACGATCGGCGCGTCGGTGTTCGGCGCGGTCGCCAACGGGGTGCTGGCCGCCCGCCTGGGCGGCGCGGGCGACCTGGACTCGCTCGCCCGCGACCTGGACGCCGGCACCGCCACCGAGGCGACCCGCCGGGCGGTCGCCGACGCCGTGCACGCGGTGTACCTGGGCGCGTCGTGCGCGGCGGCCATGGCGTTCGTCGTGCTGCTGCTCCTGGCCCCACGCCGATTCCCGGTCCGAACGGAGTGAGCCACCGGACCGACCGGGCCGACCGGAGCACCGGACCACCGGGCTGACTGGGCCACCGGGCCGACCGGACCACCGGGCCAACCGGACCCACCGGGCCAACCGGACCCACCGGACCACCAGACCCACCGGGCCAACCGGACCCACCGGACCACCAGACCCACCGGGCCAACCGGACCCACCGGACCCACCGGACCACCGGAACCACTGAGGCTCCCGGCTGCTCGACCGCGCGGCTGTTCGAGCGCGTGCCCGGTGTCGGCGCACCCCTCCCGCACCCGCGCGCCGGGCTCACGACGTGCGTCGGGTCCGGGCCGACGGTCGCCGACGGCCCGAGGGCCGGCGCCCGGGGGGTCGACGGCCAGGTGCCCGGCGGGGCGGCCTCCGGCAGGTCGGCGTCGCCGACCGGCTACTCCACCGGCCGGCCCGTGAGTGCCGTCAGGCTGCTGCGTACGTGGTCCATGTGGGCCTGTACGTCGTCCCAGCGCTCGCCGTGCTCGCGCAGCACCCGTTCCGTCTCCCGCGCGGCGTGCTCCTCGCGGGCGCGCGCCTCGGCGAGGATCTCGGCGGCACGCGCGTGTGCGTCCTCCTGGCCCCGGCGGGCCGACTCCTCGGCCTCGGCGAACGCCTGCTTCGCCGCGGACAGCGCCGCCTCGGCCCGGGTCACCGACCGAGCGTGCCGCGCGTCGAGGGCCGCGGCCCGCTCGGCCGCCTCGCGCTCCGCCGCCGTCCATCGCTCGGCATGCTCCTTGTCCTGCTCGGCGAGCATCCCGGTGGTGCGCTGGCGCACCTCGCGCAAGGCGGCCAGCGCCTCACCGCGATACTCCTTCACCTCGCGACGGGCGCCGACCCGGACGTCGTCGGCCTCGGCGCGCGCCGCGAGCAGCCGCTGACGGGCGCGTTCCTCGGCTTCCGCGCGGAGCTCGTCCGCCTCCTCCTGCGCCGCCCGGCGCACGTCGAGGGCGCGCGTCTCGGCCTGCGCGACGTGCTCTCCCGCTTCACCCCGCGCGTTCTCGCGGACGTCCGTCGCCTCTTCGAGCGCGAGCTGGAGAACGCGCCGTGCGCGCTCCCCCAGGCAGTCGTACGTCTGCGGCGCGAGCTGTGTGACGACCTCGCGCAACCGCTCGGCCTCCGCCTCCATCCGCTTGGCGAGGACGGTGAGCCGGGCGGCCCGCTCCCACGCGGCGTCCCGGTCGGCGCAGAGCGCGGCGGTGTACGCCTCGACCTGTTCGGGCCGGTAGCCGCGGCGGCGAACGGTCACGAACCCCGGCGGTGACACCGATGCGCTGCTCATCCTTGAAAACCCCTCGCCACCAGACGGACACGACACGATGATTTCGCGCATATCTTGATGGATCGGGCGTAAGTGTTCATAACGCGACACTCCGCGCATAAGACACGGTCATCCACGAACGCGAAAGGGGCCGGGCCCGATCATCCGACCGGGCCCGGCCCCTTTCATACCTGAGCTGTCTCAGCTGTCTCAGCTGCCTCAGCTGCCTCAGCTGCCTCAGTGACCGTCCGTCACAGCAGTCCGTCCCACATCTGCTCCAGCAGCACGGACCACCAGCTCTCCGGCGAACCGAGCGCCGCCGGGTCGAGCGAGACCAACTGGGCCTGGAAGTCGACGGTCCAGCGGCCCGCCTGCTCCTGGTTCAGACCGAACCGCAGCCGCCACATCCGCCCCAGCAGCGCCAGACAGCGCGCGAACTCCGGCAGCCCCGTGTTCACGAACTGCGGCGGCACGGGCGCACCGCCCGGCCCCGCCTCCACCGGCACGGCGACGATGTTCGCCGTCCCGTACTGCACACAGATCGCCTTGCCGAAGTCACTGCCCATGACGAGGTACGAGCCCGCGTCCGAAGCCGGCTGCACACCCCGCTCCGCCGCCAGCTCGGCCAGCGTCGGCACGGCCCGCCCCGGCTGGGCCTGCGCCCAGAAGAACGGCCCCATGTCCGCGGGCAGACCCGCCATCACCAGCGTGTGCGCCACGACCGGCGGCACCCCCTGCCGGGACACCGCCGCCTGCTCGAACCGGAACACCGACGGCCCGAACACCGCGGCCAGCTCCTGCCCGATCGCCTCCGGCGGAACCGGCGGCGCCGACTGCACCTGCGGCAACGGCGCGCGAATCGGCGCCGGACGCGCCGGCCCGTCCGCCACCTGGTGCAACTCGCCCTGGTGCGCCAGCAACTGGTGCATGCCCTGCTGCCGGCTCGCGTGATCGGTGCCGTACGGCGCGATGCTCGTGATCCGCGCCTGCGGCCACTGCTCCCGGATCATCCGCGCGCAGTACGCGCCCGGCAGCTCACACGACTCCAGCTCCGTGTGCAGCTCCAGCACCTGGTCCGGCGGCACGTTCATCGCCCGCAGCTCGTGGAAGATCTGCCACTCCGGGTGCGGCGTCCCCGGCGCGGAACGCCGGATCAGCTGCTGCTCCGAGCCGTCCTGCGCGCGATAGCGCAGCACGGCCTGATAGCCCGGGCCGACCGTCGGCAAGCCCTGCTGCGGATACCCGTACGCCGGCGGCTGCCCCGGCACGGGCCCACCCGGCGGCATCGGGTGCTGGGGAGCACCGGGGGCCATCCCGGGGGCACCCGGGAAACCAGGAGCACCGGGGCCCTGCGGAGGCGGCGGAGGCGCGCCCGGGCCGCCCGCCGGGGGTCCGGCCAGCATCGTCTGCGCGTGGTGGACGGCCCCCTGCGCGCCCCCCGCCGAGCCGTGCACGCCGGGCGCGCCAGGCCCACCCGGGGCCCCCGGAGCACCAGGGGCACCCGGCGCTTGGGGCGCACCGGGAGCGCCCGGCATCCCCGGAGCGCCCGGTCCTCCCGGTCCGCCCGGTCCGCCCGGTCCCATCCGACCGGGATCGGCAAGCATCGTCGCGGCATGGTGAACCCCACCGGGAGGCGTGCCCCCGGGCGGATTCGGACCGGGAGGCGCACCAGGCCCCGCCGGCCCTGCCGACCCCGTCGGGCCTCCCGGCCCGTCGGGCCCCAGGGACGACACCAGCTGTGTGGGCACGTAACCGCCCGCCGGAGTACCAGGCGCCCCCGGCCCTGAAGACGGCGGCGGAGGCGTCCCGGCCGGTCGCGCACCCGGAGTTCCCGGCGCACCCGGCGGAGGCGGCGGCGCGCCCCCGCCCCCTCGGTTACGACGCGGAGGCGGCGCCGCCTTGCTGGTCGCGGCGTCGGCGATGTCACCGGCGTTCGGCGCGAGCGGCCGAGACGGCGCACCCGGACCGGCCGGAGGCACCGGAGGCGCGGGAGCGGCAGCGCCCTGCGGATAGCCGTACGACGCCCCGGCCCCGGCCCCGGACGGACCGGACGGACCGGACGGCGGCGGAGTCGCAGCAGGAGGCGGAGTCGGCGTGGGCGCAGGCGTGGGCGGCGGAGTCGGCTGAGGCCGTGCCCCGTGCGCGACAGGCGCACCCGTCTCGTCGAGCGCGGGCGCGACCGCGGTCGGCGGAAGCCCGCTGCCGCCGGACATCAGCGCCGTCTTGGCGTCCGGCGGCGCCGTCGGCGGTCCCGACTCGTCGTCGGAGCCGCTCAGCGGCGGCGCGAACACGGTCGCGGGCAGCGGCACGGAACGGTCGTCACCGGAGTCGCCGTTGGTGTCCGTCCCCGCCCACGGGGTCGCCCCCAGCGGCACGGCGGGCGCGGCCGGCACCCCGCCCTGGGTCTCGGGCAACCCGCTCCCCGGCACCCCGGCCTGCGTCCGAGGCAGCGAGGGATCACCACCGGGGACACCCCCACCGGCGGAGGAACCCGAACCGACGCCCGAACCCGCACCCGAAGCCCCGCCCGAGCCCGAAGCCGCCGCCCCGTTCCCCGAACCGGCCCCCCGCCGGCCCTCGATGCCCAGCTTGTCCGCCGCCTCCTGCAACCACTCCGGCGGCGACAACAGGAACGACGTCTGATTCAGATCCACCCGTGCCGCGGGCGCCGGCACCGCGTCGGCAGGGGCGCCCGGACGGCCGTACTCCTCCTCGTACCGGCGGATCACCTCGCCCACCGGCGCCGAAGGCCACAGCGTGGCCTCACCGCTGTCCCGGGCGATCACCAGCCGCTGCGCACCGCCGTCCGAACGCGGCCCCTCCGCACGGTCCTCGGCCCACACCACGAACCCGAGCTCGAACTCCCGTACCCGCACCTCACGATGCTGGTACGCCGGCACATCGCCGTTGATCCACTCTTCGGCGCGCTCCTGCGCCTGCGCGAACGTCACCATCGGTCAGCTCACTCCCCCGCGCCCGCGGACGACCCGGACGACACCGGAACGGACCGCGCGAACCCGCCGTCCACCATCAGATTCGCCACCGTCTCCAACTCCGGCGGATTGCCCGCCAACCGCGACAGGAAGACGTCGAAGTCCTCACCGCACGGCAGCAGCAACCGCTCCATGCGCTCGGCCGGCGACCAGCCCGGGTCCACGTCCCGTACGTCGTCGTACGAGCAGAACCACACCGAGCCGGTCCGCTCGCCGCGCACCTTCACCGCCAGCAGTCCGCCCTGCACGAAGGCGACGCCCAGATAGTCCTTCGTCAGATGGTCGCGCAGGCACTTGTTCACATACACCAGGTCGTTCACCGCGGCCTCGTCGCGCACCGTGAAGAACGGCTGGTCCACCAGCAGCCCCAGCTCCGCGACCAACGCCGCGCCCACCGGCGCACAACCGCCCGCCGCCTTCACGAACGACCGGTACGCGCCCGGCAGCCGGTACCCGAGGTCCTCCTCGACGCCCTGCACCTGCTGCTCCGTCACCGCCACACCCGACTTCGGCAGCCCGAAGTGCGCCGGACGCGTCTCCTGCAACGGCCGCGTCCCGCGCTTCGACTGATCCACCACGGCCGTCGACACGCCACCGTGATGCCGCAGCAACGCCTTGACCTCGACCGGAACCAGCTCCAGCCGCCGCGAACCCGCCACGTGGTGCCACGTCCAGCCGTGCGGAGTCGCCACCGCAGGCACCGTGTCCCAGAGCTCGTGACCCGAAGCCGCGAGCGCCGCGTTCGCCGACACGTAGTCCGTGAGCCGCAGCTCGTCCACGCCGAAGCCCTCCGGCGGATCCGCGATCTCCGCGACCGCCCGCGCGTACGGCGAGAAAACCGGGTAGCCCCGCTCGTCCACCCGCACGCCTCTCGGGTGCCGTGCCGCCCGGACCGGATCCGGGAAATGCACGACCTGCCCGGCGTAGGCCGCGTTCGGCGGCGCGGCCTGTTGCCCGAGCCGACCTGTCGTCATGGCGGTTGCCCCCTGCGGCACTCTGTACGGCCCGCAGCGGCCGGTTCCACTTCCGGTCCCGACCCACCACGCCCGTATCGACTGTCTCCAACAATCTCCAACGCGCGTCAACCGCGCGCTCACGGTGGCGACAGCCTATGCGGTACGACGACGACGGTCACCGGGCCTCCGGTTCCGTGACCAGCCGTCACCCCGCCGTGACAGCCCGCCCAAACACGGGCGTGTCGCAGCGCCCCAGCTTCCGCACCCGCCACGCTGTTTGGCACCCTGTGACCTCCGGGGGATGCACGGGAGGGGAAAACGATCATGAACGCGACGCAGACGGGACCACACACCGGCAGGTCGAACGACCTGCACAACGCCCACACGGGCGACCGGGCCACGGGCGACCACGGCACCGGCGGCCACGGCACCGGCCGGTCCGGCGACCCCCGCATCGGCTGGTCCGCCGCCGAAGCCCCGCACACCCCCACCCTCCGCCACCGCCGCGACGGCATACTGCCCACCGTCGCCGCCGCCCTCTCCGTCCGCGGCGCCACCCTCACCGGCACCGCCGCCCGCGGCGACCAGCCCCCGCCCCTGCACCCCCTCGTCCAGGACTTCCTCGACAGCCTCACCAGCACCCAACGCGACCGCTTCACCGGCCGCTGCGCCGAGGCACTGCTCATCTCCCGCCACATCGCCGCCGCCGACGCCTCCCGCAGCAGACGCGCGGCCCGCCGTCCCATGACCAACGGCGAAGCCCGCAAGACCCTCAAACAAGCCAAACTGACCACCCGCCGCATCCGAGAGGACGGCGACCCGCTCCACGGCAGCTTCGCCACCCCCTGCCGCGCCTGCACCGCCCTCAGCGACCACTTCGGCGTCCGCATCGTCGACCCGGCCACGACAGCCGGCTGACCCACGCGACACACGACACCGGTCACACGCCACCAGGCACGCGCCACCAGGCACGAAGAACGCAGCACACAGCACCAGGCACCAGGCACCAGGCACGCAGCACGACGAACGAAGGGCAGATGCACCCCGACCGCACCTCCTCCACGCGCTTCCCCGTACCCGTCGACGCCGCCCTGCGCGCCGCCGGCTGGCAACCCGGACGCTGGGACATCAAACAAGCCGAGATCTGGGCCGACACCCTCCGGGAACACACCTCACCCGCCGGCCACCGTCACGCCGTCTTCCCCGCCGCCGTCGAGGCCTGGGCCGAATTCGGCGGACTCACCATCATCCCCACCGGCCCCGGCCGCCAGGTCGCCCCCACCGCCGTCCACCTCGACCCCCTCCACGGCCTCCACATGGCCCGCACCCTCGCCGACCTCGGCCGCGCCCTCGACACCGACGTCGCCCCCCTCGGCACCGAGACCGACACCCACTCCCTCCTCGCAGTCGACGCCGAAGGCCGCGTCTACGCCCTCGACCACACCGGCGACTGGTACCTCGGCCCCGACATCGACCAGGCCCTCGGCGCCCTCACCTCCGGCATCGAACCCGTACGCCTCACCGCGGGCTGAACCGGCCACCCCCGCCCGGGCCGCCTACGACGCCGGAATCACCGCCGACACCCGAAAACCCCCCGCCTCCGTCGGACCCGACACGAACACCCCGCCCAACGCCACCACCCGCTCCTTCATCCCCACCAGCCCGTTCCCCCCCGACGGCAACCCGGCCGACGACGCCGACCCCATCTCCGCGGGCGGCCCGTTCTCCACCTGCATGGCGATCTCCCCCACCCGATGCGCCAACCGCACCTGCGTCTTCGCGCCCGCCGCATGCTTGTGGACGTTCGTCAACGCCTCCTGCACCACCCGGTACGCCGTCTGCTCGATCTCCGCCACATACGCCCGCACCTCCCCGTCCACCGACAGCTCCACCACCATCCCCGCGGCCGCCGACTGCCCCACCAGCTCGTCCAGATCCTCCAGACAGGGCCCCTCGCCCTCGTCCACCACCACCGCGGTCACCGCCGCGAACGGCACCGACGCCGCCGCCCGCTCCCGCGGGCCGCCACTGCGCAACACCCCGAGCATCTCCCGCAACTCGGTCAACGCCTGCCGCCCCATGTCCCCCACCAGCGCCGCGTTCCGCACGGCCTTCTCGGGGTCCTTCCGGGCGACAGCCTGCAACGCCGCCGCATGCACCACCATCAGACTCACCCGATGCGCGACGACGTCGTGCATCTCCCGCGCGATCCGCGTCCGCTCCTCGCTCCGCGCCCACTCCGCCCGTTCCTCCGCCCGCTCCGCGAGCAACTGCAACTCCCGCTCCAGGCTGTCCGCCCGCTCCCGCAGACTCTCCATGAGCCGCCGCCGGGCGCCGACATACATCCCGAGCAGCAGCGGCGGCGCGGTGAGCCCCAGCGACGTCGTGATGGCGGCGAACGGCACGAACCAGTCCCCCAGGGTCAACGTCCCCCGGTTCATGCTCTGCCGCACCTGCACGAACGTCACGATCAACGTCCCCACGAGCTGCATCCCCGCCAGCGACGCGATGATCCGCCGCGGCGCCTCGGACGCCGCGAGCGTGTACAGCCCGACGATGCCCATCAGGAACCCCATCTGGGCCGGCGTGATCGCGATCGCCACCAGTACCACGGCGATGGGCCACTGCCGCCGCACCACCAGCACGGAACCGGCGACCGAACCGAACACGACCCCCGCCGCCACCGGCACCCCGGCGTCCCGCGCGAACTCGACCCCCTCCACCGCGCACTCCACGGCGGACACGAGCCCCAGGCTCCAGTCGAACGCCGCGCTGCGCCACCTGGCCCACCACAGCGGCCCTCCCCGGGCCGCGGTGTCCTCTTCCCCCGTCGTGGTCATGCCTCCAGCCTACGGGCGCGAGCCCCGCCTTTTCCGGCGACTTTCGCCGACCACCCCACACCACACCCCGTAACCGAACAGCATCGAAACCCACCGCTATCCCTCGAACTGCCGAACCACGACCGTTCGAGGACGGAATCCCTCATTCCGAACAGGCGGGACGCCCCTGGCCGACCGTTCCCCACAGCGCCGATCTACACCGTCGCGTCGAAGCCTGGTGGTACGGCATAGTAGGAGGTGCCACTCGGCGACTTGGCCGAATATCCGGTTCAGTCGCATTTATTCCCCTGTGGTGTAATTGGCAGCACTGTGGCTTTTGGTGCCATATGTCCGGGTTCGAGTCCTGGCGGGGGAGCAAAGCTCGTTTCGGGCCCTGACAGCACTGTCAGGGCCCGCTCTCATGTCCCCCGGGAAACGCCCCGGTATCCTTCGGATGTCCCCACCTCTCCACAGCCGAAGGGCAACTTCCGTGAGCGCCAATCGCCCGGCAGCCGTCGTCGTACTCGCAGCGGGTGAGGGAACCCGTATGAAGTCGGCCATACCGAAGGTCCTGCACGAGATCTCCGGCCGCTCTCTCGTGGGTCATGTGCTGGCCGCCGCCGGGGAGTTGGACCCCGAGAACCTGGTCGTCGTCGTCGGGCACGCGCGGGAGAAGGTCACCGCGCACCTGAACGAGATCGACCCGCACGTGCGCACCGCCGTGCAGGCGGAGCAGAACGGCACCGGGCACGCCGTCCGGATGGGGCTGGAGCAGCTCGGCGGGGGTGTGGACGGGACCGTGGTCGTCGTGTGCGGCGACACCCCGCTGCTCACCGGCGCGACCCTCGCCCAGCTCGCGGCCACGCATCACACGGACGGCAACGCGGTCACCGTGCTGACCGCCGAGGTGCCGGACGCCACCGGTTACGGCCGGATCGTGCGGGACGGGGCGACCGGCGCCGTGACGGCGATCGTCGAGCACAAGGACGCGACGGACGCCGAGCGGGCGATCCGGGAGATCAACTCCGGGGTGTTCGCGTTCGACGGACAGCTGCTCGCCGACGCGTTGAAAAAGGTGCGGACCGACAACAGCCAGGGCGAGGAGTACCTCACGGACGTGCTCGGCATCCTCCGTGAGGCCGGTCACCGCGTCGGCGCCTCGGTGGCCGCCGACCACCGCGAGATCGCCGGCATCAACAACCGGGTGCAGCTGAGCGAGGCCCGTCGGATCCTCAACGACCGGCTGCTGACGGCGGCCATGCTGTCCGGGGTGACGGTCATCGACCCGGCGACCACGTGGATCGACGTGACGGTCACGTTCGAGCAGGACGCCGTCGTCCACCCGGGCACGCAGCTGCACGGCGCGACGCACCTCGGCGAGGGCGCGGAGGTGGGCCCCAACAGCCGACTGAAGGACACGACGGTCGGTGCGGGCGCCCGGGTCGACAACACGGTTTCGGACAGTGCGCAGATCGGTGCGCACGCGACGGTCGGGCCGTACGCGTATCTGCGTCCCGGCACGCGGCTGGGCGCGAAGGGCAAGATCGGCACGTACGTCGAGACGAAGAACGCCGCCATCGGCGAGGGCACGAAGGTGCCGCATCTCTCCTATGTCGGTGACGCGACGATCGGTGAGTACACCAACATCGGTGCGGCGAGCGTGTTCGTCAACTACGACGGACAGGACAAACACCACACCACCGTCGGGTCGCACTGCCGGACGGGTTCGGACAACATGTTTGTGGCTCCTGTCACGGTCGGGGACGGCGCTTACACCGCCGCCGGGTCCGTGATCACGAAGGATGTGCCGCCCGGTTCGCTGGCCGTGGCCCGTGGTCAGCAGCGGAATATCGAGGGCTGGGTGGCTCGTAAGCGTCCGGGCAGCGCGGCGGCGAAGGCCGCCGAGACGGCCTCCGGCCAGGCGGAAAGCGAAGGCTGACCGAAAACAGGTGCGGCAACGACGGCGTACCGTGATAAGTGCACACCCGCACCCCACCAGCTGAGACGGCCCCGTCGCGCCCAGCGGCGAGCGGTCGCTCGACAGCCGGCTGAGACACCCTCTGAGGAGACAGTGCTGTGACCGGGATCAAGACGACCGGCGAGAAGAAGATGATGTTCTTCTCCGGCCGCGCCCACCCCGAGCTTGCCGAGGAGGTCGCCCACCAGCTGGGTGTCGGGGTCGTCCCGACGAAGGCCTTCGACTTCGCCAACGGTGAGATCTACGTCCGTTACCAGGAGTCGGCGCGCGGTGCGGACTGCTTCGTGATCCAGAGCCACACGGCTCCGATCAATCAGTGGATCATGGAACAGCTGATCATGATCGACGCGCTGAAGCGGGCTTCGGCGCGTTCGATCACGGTGATCGTGCCGTTCTACGGTTATGCGCGCCAGGACAAGAAGCACCGCGGCCGTGAGCCGATCTCGGCGCGGCTGATCGCGGACCTGATGAAGACGGCGGGTGCGCACCGGATCCTGACCGTGGATCTGCACACGGACCAGATCCAGGGTTTCTTCGACGGCCCGGTGGACCACCTGTTCGCGCTGCCGCTGCTGGCGGACTACGTGGGTGCGAAGGTCGACCGGAAGAAGCTGACGGTCGTCTCGCCGGACGCGGGCCGGGTGCGGGTCGCCGACCGCTGGTGCGACCGGCTGGGCGCGCCGCTGGCGATCGTGCACAAGCGGCGTGACAAGGACGTGGCGAACCAGGTGACGGTCCACGAGGTCGTGGGCGAGGTCAAGGGCCGGGTCTGTGTCCTGGTGGACGACATGATCGACACGGGTGGCACGATCTGCGCCGCCGCCGACGCGCTGTTCGCGCACGGTGCGGAGGACGTCATCGTGACGGCGACGCACGGTGTGCTGTCGGGTCCGGCGGCGGACCGGCTGAAGGCGTCGCGGGTGAGCGAGTTCGTGTTCACCAACACGCTGCCCACGCCGGGCGAGCTGGACGTGGACAAGATCACGGTGCTGTCGATCGCGCCGACCATCGCGAACGCGGTGCGCGAGGTGTTCGAGGACGGTTCGGTGACGAGCCTCTTCGACGAGCAGTGACGGTCCTCGTCTAGATCGATTTCCGGTACGGCCTTCCCGCTGCGTAAACTGCCACAGTTGCTCGGCGAGGGAGGCCGTACACGTGTGTGTACGGCGGTCCGTTATCGACGCGCTCTTCGTAGCAGGCCGATCGTTTGGCCGGGTGACCACCTTTCCCCCGTACTACGAGGAGTGAACATGGCCGAGGTCAAGCTCGCAGCCGAGACCCGTACCGAGTTCGGCAAGGGCGCCGCCCGCCGTATCCGCCGCGCCAGCAAGGTGCCCGCCGTGGTCTACGGCCACGGTGTCGACCCCCTGCACATCACGCTGCCGGGCCACGATCTCCAGCTCGCCCTGCGTACCCCGAACGTCCTGCTCAGCCTGGAGATCGAGGGCAAGACCCAGCTGGCCATCCCGAAGGCCGTGCAGCGTGACGCGATCAAGGGCTTCCTGGACCACGTCGACCTGCTCCTCGTCAAGCGTGGCGAGAAGGTCAACGTCGAGGTCTACGTCCACACCGAGGGTGAGCTGGCTCCGGGTGCCTACCTGCTCGAGCACGTGCTGAGCACGCTGACGGTCGAGGCCGAGGCCACTCACATCCCCGAGTCGGTCACCGTGTCGATCGCGGGCCTGGAGGCCGGCGCGGCCATCCTCGCCAAGGACATCCCGCTGCCCGCGGGCACCACGCTGGCGATCGACGAGGACGCGGTCGTGCTCCAGGTCCTGGCCGCTCAGGCGGAGGAGGCTCCGGCCGAGTCCGAGGGCTCCGAGTCCGCCGAGGCCTGAGCCGTACGGTTTTCTCAGCGGTAGATCAGCTCCAGCCGCTGCTCCCCACGGGGGGCAGCGGCTGCTGCATAAGGAGACATGGACGTGACGACCCCCGCCAACGACCCCTGGCTCATCGTCGGCCTCGGCAATCCCGGCCCCGAGTACGCCATGAACCGGCACAACGTCGGTTTCATGGCGGCCGATCTGCTGGCGGAGCGGATGGGGGGGAGGTTCAAGCGGGCGGGGAAGGCGCAGGCGCAGGTCGTCGAGGGGCGGATCGGTCCGCCGGGGACGGGCAGCCGGCGGGTGGTGCTGGCCAAGCCGATGTCGTTCATGAACCTGTCGGGCGGTCCGGTGAACGCGCTGCGCGAGTTCTACAAGGTGCCCGTGGCGAACATCGTGGCGGTGCACGACGAGCTGGACATCGACTACGGGGTGCTGCGGCTGAAGCTGGGCGGCGGGGACAACGGGCACAACGGTCTGAAGTCGATGACGAAGGCGATGGGCGCGGAGTACCACCGGGTGCGGTTCGGGATCGGGCGGCCGCCGGGGCGGATGCAGGTGGCGGACTTCGTGCTGAAGGACTTCGCCTCGGCGGAGCGCAAGGAGCTGGACTACTTCGTGGACCGGGCGGCGGACGCGGCGGAGGCGCTGGTGCTGGAGGGCCTGGAGCGGGCGCAAAGCACGTACAACTCCTGACTTGTCCGCCTGTGCGACCCCGCCGAGGTTGACGGCTCGTTCGGGCATGGCCAATGATCCCGGCCATGCCAGCCACAGCTGTCCGTTCCCACCGCCGCCGGGGAACCTCCCGAAAGGCCTCGGCGAAGGGCTCCCCCGACGCGCCGAAGACGATCAGGGCCAGGGCCAGGGGCAGAGCCAAGGGTTCGGCGTCCGTCGTCGCGTTGCGCTACGGGCGGCTCGCGGCGATGGGCACGGTCGCGGTGCTGATCCTGTTCGCGGGGGTGTGGGGTTCCTGGGGCGCCGCGCAGCACGTGATGCTGACGAAGGGGCGGGAGCAGGGCACGGTCGAGGTGACGCGGTGCGGTGCGGACATGTGCACGGGGCCGTACACGCCGGTGTCGGCGGGGTCGACGGCACGCGCGCGCGTGGAGATCGAGAAGTCGGTGGCGGTGCGCAAGGGCCGGACGTACACGGTGGTCCTGAAGCCGGGCGGCACCGAGGCGGTGCGGTCGGGTCCGGCCGGGGTGCTGTACGCGTGGGTGCCGTTCGGTGGGGCGCTGCTGCTGGCGTCGGTGGTGGCGGCGGGCGGTCTGGGCCGGGTCCGGGTGGGATGGGTGCTGGCGGGGTCGGGGGTCGCGCTGCTGACGGCGGCGTTCCTGGCCGTCTAGCGTCGCTGCGCGACCGAGGGCGCCCCCGGGTTCGTACGAACCCGGGGGCGCCCTCGTGTCACAACCGGTCTCAGCCCGTGTTGCGCAGGCCCGCTGCCACGCCGTTGACGGTGAGGAGGAGGGCGCGGGCGAGGAGGGGGTCGGGTTCGGCGCCGGCGGCGGCCGCGTCGCGCTGGCGCTTGAGGAGGGTGACCTGGAGGTAGGAGATGGGGTCGAGGTAGGCGTCGCGGATGGTGAAGGTCTGCTTGAGGACGGGGGTGGCGTCCAGCAGGTCCTTCTCCCCGGTGATCTTGAGGACCTCGGCGACGGTGAGGGCGTGTTCGGCCTTGATCGCCTCGAAGACGTGCTTGAGGTCGTCGGGGACGAGGGTGTCGACGTAGTGCTGGGCGATCCGCAGGTCCGTCTTGGCGAGGGTCATCTCCACGTTGGAGATGAAGTTGCGGAAGAAGTGCCACTGGCCGTGCATCTCGTCGAGGACGGTGTCCCCTTCCTGCCGCAGGCCTGCCTCACGCAGTGCCTTGAGGCCGGAGCCGACGCCGTACCAGCCGGGGACGATCTGGCGGGACTGGGTCCAGCCGAAGACCCACGGGATGGCGCGCAGCCCGTCGAGACCGGCGCCGGAGTCGGGCCTGCGGGACGGGCGGGAGCCCAGGTGGAGGTCGGCGAGCTGGTCGACGGGGGTGGCGGCGAAGAAGTAGGGCGGGAGGTCGGGGTCCTCGACGAGGGTGCGGTAGGCCGTGTGGGCGGCGTCGGAGACGACCTCCATGGCGGCGTCCCAGCGGGCGAGGGCCTCGTCCGACTGGCGGGGCGCGGTGTGCAGGGCGGAGGCCTGGAGGGTCGCGGCGACCGTGAGTTCCAGGTTCTCCCTGGCCAGGGAGGGGATGAGGTACTTGTCGGAGATGACCTCGCCCTGCTCGGTCACCTTGATCTCGCCCTCCAGGGTGCCCCAGGGCTGCGCGAGGATCGCGTCGTGGGAGGGGCCGCCGCCGCGGCCGACGGTGCCGCCGCGGCCGTGGAAGAGGCGCAGGCGCACGCCGTAGCGGTGGGCGACGTCGCGCAGGCGGCGCTGGGCGCGGTGGATCTCCCACTGGCTGGTGGTGATGCCGCCGAACTTCGAGGAGTCGGAGTAGCCGAGCATGACCTCCTGGACGTCGCCGCGCAGCGCGACGAGGCGCCGGTAGGACGGGTCGGAGAGCATGTCCTCGAGGATGGTGTCGGCGGCCTTGAGCTCGTCGGTGGTCTCCAGGAGCGGGACGATGCCGATCTTGGCCCAGCCGGCGTGCAGGTCGATCAGTCCGGCCTCGCGGGCCAGGACGGCCGCGGCGAAGACGTCGTCGGCGCCCTGGCACATCGAGATGATGTACGACTCGATGACCTCGGGTCCGAAGACGGCGAGGGCCCGCTTGACCGTGCCGAACACGCCGAGGGTCTTCTCGCCGGCCGCGTCGACGGGCGCCGGGGTGGGTGCGAGCGGCCTGCGCGAGCGCAGCTCCTTGGCCAGCAGCTTCGTCCGGTAGTCGCGCGGCATGTCCGCGTACCGCCAGGACTCTTCACCGAGGCGGTCGAACAGCTGACCGAGGGCGTGGTGGTGGGCGTCGGCGTGTTCGCGGACGTCCATCGTGGCGAGCTGGAGGCCGAAGGCGGCGAGGGTGCGCAGGGTGCGGTTCATCCGGCCGTCGACGAAGAGGCCGCCGCGGTGTTCGCGCAGGGAGGTCTGGATGAGCGTGAGGTCCGCCAGCAGCTCGCTCGTGCCGAGGTAGTCGCGGCCGGGCTCGTGCGGGGTGCCCTTGGCGAGGCGCTGCTTGGTGTTCTCCAGCTTCTGCCGGATGCAGGTGGCCTTGAGGCGGTAGGGCTCTTCGGCGTTGAGGCGCTTGTAGCGGGGGCTGATCTCGGGCAGTCGTTCGAGGTCGCCCTTGAGCGAGTCCAGGAGTTCCTCGGTCGCGCCCGTGTAGCGGATCGAGTTGGAGAGGAAGCCGCGCAGCTCGTCGATGGTCTCCAGGGCGTCGTTGATGCCGTGTTCGTGCTGGAGGATGAGGACGTCCCAGGTCACCTGGGGGGTGACGTTGGGGTTGCCGTCGCGGTCGCCGCCGATCCAGGTGCCGAAGGTGAGGGGGCGCGTGTCCTCGGGGAGCTTCACGCCGACGCGCTCCAGTTCGGCGGTGAGGTCCTCCAGGACGTCGCCGACGGCGTTCGCGTGGAGTTCGTCGAGGTAGTAGATGGCGTTGCGGGCCTCGTCGGCGGGCTCGGGACGGACGACGCGGAGTTCGTCCGTCTGCCATACGAGGTCGATGTTCTCCGCCAGGCGGGTGTCGTAGCGGCGGCGGTCGGACTCGATGACCGGGGTCTCCAGAAGCGCGGCGATGCGCCGGAGCTTGTTCAGTACCGACCGGCGCGCGGCTTCGGTGGGGTGCGCCGTGAACACGGGGCGGACGTTGAGGTGGCGGACCGTCTGCTGGACGTGTTCGGGGTCGGCGTCCTTGAGCCGGTCGGCGGTCCGGGCGAGGAGGCCGCCTTCGGCGGCGCGGCGCTCGCGCAGTTCGCGGCCGCGGTGGACCTGTTCGGTGACGTTGGCCAGGTGGAAGTAGGTGGAGAAGGCGCGGACCAGCTTGGCCGCGGTCGTAAGGTCGATGCCGCGCAGCAGCTCGGCGGCGGCTTCGCCGTCCTCTCGGGTCAGGCGGCGGACCTTCTCGACGAGGTCGAGGAGTTCGGGGCCTTCCTGCCGGACCAGGGTCTCGCCGAGAAGGTCACCCAGTCGGCGGATATCGGCGCGCAGCTCCGGGCTGGTCGTCGTGGTGGCCTGGCCATGGTCGTCGGCACTGCTCACAGGTGCGGCTCCTTGCAGTGTTGAAGCTCGTCCGGGAGGGAACTAGAGAGAGCGGACCGCGCTGTCCGACCGTCTCCAAGGATAGGTGTCCGTGGAGACGCGCAGGTTGGCGGGCTCTTGCCGCCAGGCAGCGCACTGCCATACTTACGATGCCGTAGGTTACGGAACCGTAGGAACCTGCCGGAGCCGTACAAGGCTGTACGAGCCGACTTCTCCTCGTCTTCGCCGTGACCCGGCAACCTGACACAAAACCCTCGAACCCCACAGGGGACGCCCCATGACCTCGAGCTCCGACGTGATCGACGATGCCTCGCAGCGAGCCGACGGCTCTTCACTCCCCTCCGCGACCCTCGGTGGCGAACGCAAAGGTTCGCTGGAGCAGCTCACCCTCCTGTTGTTCATCGTCGTCCCGTTCCTGGCCCTGCTCGCGGCGGTGCCGCTGGCCTGGGGATGGGGTGTGAGCTGGCTGGACATCGGCCTCCTGGTGCTCATGTACTACGTCGGCTGTCACGGCGTCACGATCGGTTACCACCGCTATTTCACCCACGGCTCGTTCAAGGCGAAGCGTCCGCTGCGGATCGCGCTGGCGGTCATGGGGTCGCTCGCGGTGGAGGGTCCGCTGGTGCGCTGGGTGGCGGACCATCGCAAGCACCACAAGTTCTCGGACGCGGAGGGCGACCCGCACTCGCCGTGGCGGTACGGGGAGACGGTCCCGGCGCTGATGAAGGGCCTGTGGTGGGCGCACATCGGCTGGATGTTCGACGAGGAGCGGACTCCGCAGGAGAAGTACGCGCCGGACCTGATCAAGGACGGGGCGATCCGGGCGATCTCGCGTCAGTTCATCGCGCTGACGGTGCTCTCGCTGGCCATTCCGCCGCTGGTGGGCGGGCTGGTGACGATGTCCTGGTGGGGTGCGTTCACCGCGTTCTTCTGGGGTTCGCTGGTGCGGGTGGCGTTGCTGCACCACGTGACGTGGTCGATCAACTCGATCTGCCACGCGGTCGGCAAGCGTCCGTTCAAGTCGCGGGACCGGTCCGGCAACGTCTGGTGGCTGGCGGTCCTGTCGTGCGGCGAGTCCTGGCACAACCTGCATCACGCGGACCCGACGTCGGCGCGACACGGCGTGGAGCGGGGTCAGATCGACTCCTCGGCCCGGTTCATCCGGTGGTTCGAGATGCTCGGGTGGGCGTACGACGTGCGCTGGCCGTCACGCTCGCGTATCGATTCACGTCGTATCACCGGTGAGGACGGCTCCCGACAGGGGAAGGCGACCGCCGAGACGGCATGATTGACGGCGTGGCGACCGATCCCAGCACTACCTCCAGTCCCAGCGGTGAAGCGAAGCCGCGGCGCGCGCGACGTACCCGGATGACGGGGGCGGAGCGCCGGCAGCAGCTGCTGGAGATCGGGCGCACCCTGTTCGCGGAGAAGGGCTTCGAAGGCACCTCGGTGGAGGAGATCGCGGCGAAGGCCGGGGTGTCCAAGCCGGTGGTGTACGAGCACTTCGGCGGCAAGGAGGGGCTGTACGCGGTGGTGGTGGACCGGGAGATGCGCCGCCTCCTGGACATGGTCACGTCGTCGCTGACGGCCGGCCACCCCCGCGAGCTCCTCGAACAGGCGGCCTTCGCCCTCCTGGACTACATCGAGGAGTACACGGACGGCTTCCGCATCCTGGTCCGCGACTCGCCCATCCCCCAGTCGACGGGTTCCTTCGCCTCGCTGATCTCGGACATCGCGACCCAGGTGGAGGACATCCTGGGCCGCGAGTTCAAGAACCGCGGCTTCGACCCGAAGCTGGCCCCGCTGTACGCCCAGGCCCTGGTCGGCATGGTCGCCCTGACCGGCCAGTGGTGGCTGGACGTCCGCCGCCCGAAGAAGGCGGAGGTCGCAGCCCACCTGGTCAACCTCTCCTGGCACGGCCTGGACGGGCTGGAGGCGAAGCCTCACCTGATCGGGCGAAGAAAGAGCTGAAGAAACATTCCTCTAGATTAATCTCACGTCATGTCGTGGCACCATGTGCGCATGACTGAGATCACGATCAGCGCTGCCCGTGCCCAGCTCGGCGACCTGGTCCGCAGAGCCGCACACAGCCGCGAGACCATCGCCCTCACCGACCATGGCCATGTGGCCGCGCTGCTTGTCTCACCGCAGGTGATAGAGGATCTCGAAGACGCGCTGGCGGTCTCCGACTACCAGCGGCGCAAGGCGGAGGGCACGCTCGGTCCGGGCATCCCCCATGACGAGGTCGGACGCATCCTCGGGCTACGCCCGTGACCTACCGCATCATCTGGGAACCGTCCGCCACCGAACAGGCCGTTCGGTTCCTCAAAGAAGATCCCACCGGCCTCGCCGCTGTCTACGAGGCGACCGACGGGCTCGCCGAAAACCCGCGCCCCCTCAACTCCGTCGCCTACGGCGTCGACATCCGCCGTCTGCGCGTCGGCGACTATCGCGTCATATACGTGATCGACAACGAGGTCATCCACATCCTCGTCACCCACCTGGGCCGGACGGCGTGACCTCCGGCTCCAGGAACTCCAGCCGGTTGCCCGCCGGGTCCAAGGCGTAGCAGCGGCGGTGGCCCGGCAGGTCGTCGTCCCAGGTCACAGGGGTGCCGTGGGACTGCAGGCGGGCCGCGTACGCCTCGATGTCCGTGACGCGCAGGCCGGGGTGGGCCTTGCGGGACGGGCGGAAGTCGTCCTCGATGCCCAGGTGGAGCTGGACCGCGCCCGCCCGGAACCAGCAGCCTCCGCGGGCCGCGAGCGCCGGCGGCTTGGGGATCTCGGTCATGCCGAGGGCGTCCACGTAGAAGCGGCGCAGCCGGTCCTCGGAACCGGGCGGGGCGGCGAGCTGGACGTGGTCGACGGCCGTGAGCATCACGCCTCCTTCCTGGCCACCGCGAACAGTCGGCGGAACGGCAGGACCGTGCCGTACTCCGTGCTCGGGTAGGCCTCGCGGAGGAGGTCGCGGTAGGCGGTGACGAAGGCGTCGCGGGCTTCGGGGTCGTCCGCGAGGGCGTCGAGGACGGGGCGCAGGCCGGTGCCCTTGACCCAGTCGAGGACGGGATCCTCGCCCGGGAGGACGTGGAGGTACGTGGTCGTCCAGACGTCGGGCGCGCAGCCGAGGCGGGCCAGGCGGTCGAGGTAGACGGCGGGCGCGTGGACGGAGTCCTGACGGCGCAGGACCTCGCCGAGCCGGTCCTTCCAGCGGGGCGTGTTGCCGAGTTCGCGCATCAGGGCGTGCAGGGGCGCGTCGATGTTGTGCGGGACCTGGAAGGCGAGGACGCCACCGGGGGCGAGGCCGTCCAGCCAGGCGGGGAAGGCGTCGAGGTGGCCGGGGACCCACTGGAGGGCGGCGTTGGAGACGATCAGGTCGTAGGTCTGCGCCGTCTCCGCCAGCGTCCAGGTGGTCAGGTCGGCGTACGCGAAGTCGAGGCGTGCGCCCGCGTGCGCGGCCGCGTCGGCGAGCATCTGGGGCGAGTTGTCGTAGCCGGTGACGCGGGCGGTGGGCCAGCGGTCGGCGAGGCCGGCGGTGACGTTGCCGGGGCCGCAGCCGAGGTCGGCGATGCGGGGCGGGTCGCCCGGCAGCGCGGGGACGCGGGCGAGGAGGTCGGCGAAGGGGCGGGCGCGGTGGCCGGCGTGCCGCAGGTACTGGGCGGGGTCCCAGGAGGGGTTCGTCGTCATGTCTCCCTACTCTCCCCCTCAATATCTCTTGACGTCAAGAGACTCGACATCAAGAGACTTCACATCGACACAACCATTACACTGATCGTCATGGAGGACGAGGTCGATCGGCTGGTCGCAGCGTGGCGCCGGGAGCGCCCGGACCTCGACGTGGAGCCGCTGGAAGTACTCAGCCGGGTGAGCAGACTGGCCCGGCACCTGGACCGGGCACGCCGACTGGCGTTCTCCGAACACCAGCTGGAGCCCTGGGAGTTCGACGTCCTGACGGCGCTGCGGCGCGCGGGCGGGCCCTACCAGCTCTCGCCGGGGCAGTTGCTGACGCAGACGCTGGTGACGTCGGGCACGATGACGAACCGCATCGACCGGCTCACGAAGAAGGGTCTGGTGGAGCGGCTGCCGGACCCGAACGACCGGCGCGGTGTGCTGGTCCGCCTCACGGACGACGGCAAGGACCGCGCCGACCAGGCGCTCGCCGGGCTGCTCGACCAGGAGCGGGCGATCCTGGCCGAGCTCTCCAGCTCCCAACGCGGCGACCTGGCAGGCCTGCTGCGCCAGCTGACCGCCCCGTTCGACAACATCCCCGGCTGACCCCGGCTGAGGGCCTGCCGGGCGGACCAGGCCGGAGACGCGGGGTGTGGCACGCTCCCCCAGAGGGGGACCCCCATCACCCCGCTCACGGTGCCGATCAGGCGCTGTTGGTCTCCTCCGGCCTGATCCGCCCGGCAGGCCCCAGATCGACGGGTCCGACCCCCGCGCGCCGCGCGAGGGCGACAGCGGCGAGGGTGGAGTGGACGCCCAGTTTGCCGAGGACGTTCTGCATATGGGTGCGGACGGTGTGCGGTGAGAGGAACAGCCGGTCGGCGACCGCCTTGCGGCCGAGCCCCGCGACCATGCAGCGCAGCACCTCCCGCTCCCTCGGCGTGAGGGACTCCACCAGCCGTTCGCTCTCGGTGCGGTGCTTGCGCGCGGCCGTCAGCTCCCGCAGGACGCCCGTGAGCAGGGCCGGAGGCAGATGGGTCTCCTCGCGCAGCACCCCGCGGATGACGGTCAGCAGCCGGGACAGCGAGCAGTCCTTCGCCACCCAGCCGGACGCCCCGGCCTGCAGGGCGAGAGCCGCGCGGCGCGGGTCGTCCTTCTCGGCGAGGACGACCGTGCGGACATGGGGCTGCGTGCCGCGGACGCCCGCGACCAGCGAGATCCCGTCGACGAGGCCGTCCTCCCTCACCTCCTGCACGGGAACGGCCGGCCGTATGTCCGGCAGGCTGCCGCCCAGGTCGGCGTCCACGAGCAGCACGTCGTACCGGCGCCCCTCGGCGACCGCGCGCTCCAGACTGCGCAGCGCCGCCGGGCCGCTGCCGGCCGCGGACACGTCGACGTCGGGCTCGGCTGCCAGCGCCGCGGCGAGCGACTCGGCGAAGATACGGTGATCGTCGACGACCAGAACTCGGATGCGAACCACGAAACCCCCTTCCCCAAGCTCCTTGACAGAGCAGGGGATACCCCAAGGTCCGGAGACGGAGAACGACGACCGGCGCGGGTACGACGCCCAAAGGGGGGGTGCCATGACCGCACGGCCGCCGCCGTGCTGTGACTGCTACCCCCACCGCGGGCGTCGTACCCGACTGTCTCGCCCCCTGATCAGCACCGGCCCCCACCGGTGCTGCTCATCAGCGTAGGGCTGCGGGCCGGCAGCGGAAGGAAAATTGCAGAACTGGTTGGCCAGCGCGTTTATGGTGTGCCGCATGTTTCGTCTTGAGACAGAAGTCGACAGGACTCGACGCGATCTTCTTCGTTCGCGGCTCCTGGCCACCAACACCGAGGCGTCGCCGGTGCTGCGCGCCCTGCGCGGCACCCCCGCCGAACGCGAACACCCGCTGCACGTCTGGGCCTCGGACCAGGCGGGCGAGCTGGCCGGCGGCCTGGTGGGGCACACCTGGACGACCTGGCTGCACGTCACCTACCTGTGGGTCGACGCCCGCCACCGGGGCGCCGGCCTGGGCGCCAGCCTCCTCGCGCGGGCCGAGCGCGTCGCCCGCGACGAACGGGCCTGCGACCGCGTCCGCCTGGAGACCTGGGACTTCCAGGCCCCGGAGTTCTACCGGCGGCAGGGCTACGACGTGGCGTGCGTGATCGAGGACTACCCGCCGGGTCTCACGGAGTACACGCTGACGAAGCGGCTGGGCTGAGCCGCCTCGTCAGCTGCACGTGCTCCGAGACGCTCAGCTCACCCGGCGCGCGCCCGCCGCGGGCACCGCCTCGAACACCCGCGGGGCCTTGAATCCGGCCGCGGCGAAGGCGTTCTCGACCGCCTTGGTGATCGTCTCCACGTCGGACTCCTCGACCAGCACGATCGCCGAGCCGCCGAAGCCGCCGCCGGTCATGCGGGCGCCGAGGGCGCCGCCGGCGAGAGCCGTGTCGACGACGAGGTCCAGCTCGGTGCAGGAGACCCGGAAGTCGTCCCGCAGGGAGGCGTGGCCCTCGGTCAGGATCGGGCCGACGGCGCGGGTGTCGCCGCCCGCCTCCAGGAGGGAGACGACGCGCTCGACGCGCTGGTCCTCCGTCACCACGTGCCGGACCAGGCGGCGGACCTCCTCCTCGTCGCCGAGCCGGGCCAGGGCCGCGTCCAGGTCGCCGTAGGGGATGTCCCGCAGGGCGTCCACGCCGAGCAGCGCGGCGCCCTTCTCGCAGCCCGCGCGGCGCTTGCCGTACTCGCCGCCGCTGTGCGCGTGCGTGACCTGGGTGTCGACGACCAGCAGGCGCAGGCCCTCGGCGGCCAGGTCCAGCGGGATCTGCTTCTGGGACAGGTCGCGGGTGTCGAGGAACAGCGCGTGACCGGCCTCGCAGCACGCGGACGCCGTCTGGTCCATGATCCCGGTGGGCGCGCCGACGTAGACGTTCTCGGCGCGCTGGCACAGGCGGGCCAGCTGCCAGGGCTGGAGACCGAGCTCGAACAGGTCGCCCAGCGCGAGCGCCACGACGACCTCCAGGGCCGCCGAGGACGACAGGCCGCCGCCCGACGGGACCGTCGAGGCGAGGTGGACGTCGGCGCCGGTGACCTGGTGACCGGCCTCGCGCAGCGCCCACACGACGCCGGCCGGGTACGCCGTCCAGTTCCTGTCGGACTCGGGGGCCAGCTCGTCCAGCCGAAGCTCGGCGACGCCGGCGTCGAGGTCGGCCGAGTGCAGCCGCAGCACGCCGTCCGCGCGCCGTGACACGGCCGCGACGGCGGTGTGCGGCAGCGCGAAGGGCATCACGAAGCCGTCGTTGTAGTCGGTGTGCTCGCCGATGAGGTTGACGCGGCCGGGGGCCGCCCAGACGCCCTCGGGCTGCGCGCCGTAGAGCGCGGCGAACCCGTCGCGCACTTCCTGTGCCCCCATTTACCGCTCCCTTGCGATGTGCTGCGCGAACTCCCACGCGTCCGCGACGATACCCGCGAGATCCGCGCGGGACGGATTCCAGCCGAGCCGCTCGCGGGCGGTGGCGGCGGAGGCCACCAGGACCGCGGGGTCGCCGCCGCGGCGCGGGGCCGCGACCTCGGGGATCGGATGCCCGGTGACCTGGCGGACGGTCTCGACGACCTCGCGGACGGAGAAGCCGTTGCCGTTGCCGAGGTTGCAGATGAGGTGCTCGCCGGGCTGCGCGGCGGCGACGGCGAGGAGGTGCGCCTCGGCGAGGTCGGCGACGTGGATGTAGTCGCGGATGCAGGTGCCGTCCGGGGTCGGGTAGTCGTCGCCGAAGACGGAGACGGCCTCGCGGCGGCCCTGCGCGACCTGGAGGACGAGCGGGATCAGGTGCGACTCGGGGTCGTGCCGCTCGCCCTGCTCGCCGTACGCGCCGGCCACGTTGAAGTAGCGCAGCGAGACGGCGCCGAGCCCGTGGGCGGCGGCCTCGCCGGTGATCATGTGGTCGACGGCGAGCTTGGACGCGCCGTAGGGGTTGGTCGGCTGCGTGGGCGCGGTCTCGACGATCGGGACCTCCCGCGGCTCGCCGTAGGTCGCGGCGGTGGACGAGAAGACGAGCTTGCGCACGCCCGCCTCGCGCATGGCGCCGAGCAGCGCCATGGTGCCGCCGACGTTGTTGTCCCAGTACTTCTCCGGCTTGACGACGGACTCGCCGACCTGCGAGAACGCGGCGAAGTGAAGCACCGCGTCGAAGGAGGCGTCGAGGTGCTTGGCGGCGTCGCGGATGTCGCCCTCGATGAAGGCGGCGCCCGCGGGGACGCCCTCGCGGAAGCCGGTGGAGAGGTTGTCGAGGACGACGACCTCGTGCCCCGCCTCCAGCAGATGCTGGGCGACGACGCTGCCGACGTACCCGGCACCGCCGGTGACCAGGTACTTCCCGCTGCTGCCGGCGCTGCTGCCGCTGCTGCTGCTCATGAACTCGCTGCCTCTCGGAGTCGCTCGGCCGCGCGCTCCGGCGGCACGTCGTTGATGAACACGTTCATGCCCGATTCGGAGCCCGCGAGGAACTTCAGCTTGCCGGACGTACGGCGGATGGTGAAAAGCTCGAGGTGGAGCGCGAAGTCGTCCCGGTTGACGCCCTCGAACTCCTCCAGCCCGCCGAACGGCGCCTGGTGCCAGGCGGAGATGTACGGCGTCGGAGGCTCGCCCTCCCCGAAGATCCGGTCGAAGCGCCTCAAGAGTTCCAGATACACCTTGGGGAACTCTGTGCGCGCGTCCTCCTCGAGCCCGAGCAGGTCGGGGACCCGCTTCTTCGGATACAGGTGCACCTCGTAGGGCCAGTGCGCCGCGTACGGCACGAACGCGACCCAGTGCTCACTCTCCAGGACGACGCGCTCGTCGGCGAGTTCCCGCTCCAGGACGGCGTCGAAGAGGTTCTCCCCGCCGGTCGCTTCTTTGTGCGCCGCGACCGAACGCAGCATCAGCGCGGTGCGGGGCGTGGTGAACGGGTAGGCGTAGATCTGCCCGTGCGGGTGACCCAGCGTCACACCGATCTCGGCGCCGCGGTTCTCGAAGCAGAACACCTGTTCCACGGAGGGCAGATGCGACAGCTCGGACGTCCGGTCCGTCCACGCATCCAGGACGAGCCGTGCCTGCTCCTCGGTGAGGTCGGCGAAGGACGCGTTGTGGTCGGAGGTGAAGCAGACCACCTCGCAGCGCCCGGAGTCGCCGGCCAGCGAGGGGAAACGATTCTCGAACACGACGGCGTCGTACCAGGAGTCCGGGATCTCGCTGAGCCGGTCGCCCTGCGAGGGGCAGAGCGGGCACTCGTCGGCCGGCGGGTGGTAGATCCGCCCCTGCCGGTGCGAGGCGACGGCGACGGAATCGCCGAGGAGCGGGTCGCGCCGTACCTCCGAAGTGGTGACGGTGCGGTCCAGCGGGCGCTTGTCCACCGCGTCGCGCACGGAGTCGTCCCGCAGGTCGTAGTAGATCAGCTCACGACCGTCGGCGAGTCGGGTCGAGGTCTTCTTCACCGCGGAACTCCATCCGTGCACCAAGCGAAACGTCAAACAGAACCGAACACATAAAACCATAAACCCCCACGCGAGTCACCCTCACAACCGAACAAAGAACACCAAACGAAGTGAGCAGTGCATGCGAACCCCCACATACCTGGCGGCTGAGCTACGGCTGCCGACGAACTGGCTCGACTACACGATCCTCGGCATCTACTTCGTCGTGGTCCTGGGCATCGGCTTCGCCGCCCGCCGCTCGGTGAAGACCAGCCTCGACTTCTTCCTCTCCGGCCGCTCGCTGCCCGCCTGGATCACGGGCCTCGCGTTCATCTCGGCCAACCTCGCCGCCACCGAGATCCTCGGCATGGCGGCGAACAGCGCGCAGTACGGCGCGTACACCGTCCACTGGTACTGGATCGGCGCGATCCCGGCCATGGTGTTCCTGGGCCTGGTGATGATGCCGTTCTACTACGGCAGCAAGGTCCGCTCGGTGCCGGAGTTCCTGCTGCTGCGCTTCGACAAGGGAGCGCACCTGCTGAGCTCGGCCCTGTTCGCCTTCGCGGCGATCCTGATCGCGGGCGTGAACCTGTACGCGCTGGCGATCGTGGTCGAGGCGCTGCTCGGCTGGCCGCAGTGGGTGGCGATCGTCGTCGCCGGCGCCTTCGTGCTCGCCTACATCACCCTCGGCGGTCTCTCCTCGGCGATCTACAACGAGGTGCTCCAGTTCTTCGTGATCCTCGCGGCCCTCATCCCGCTGTCGGTGCTGGGCCTGAAGAGTGTCGGCGGCTGGGACGGTCTGACCGACTCCCTGACCGAGACCCACGGGGACGACTTCGTCTCCGCCTGGGGCGGCACGGGCATCGGCAGCGACAACCCGCTGGGCGCGAACTGGCTGACGATCGTGCTGGGCCTGGGCTTCGTCCTGTCCTTCGGCTACTGGACGACGAACTTCGCGGAGGTGCAGCGAGCCCTCTCGGCGAAGAACCTGTCGGCGGCCCAGCGCACCCCGCTCATCGCCGCCTACCCGAAGGTCTTCATGGTGTTCCTGGTCATGATCCCGGGCCTGGTGGCGGCGGTCCTGGTCCCGAACATCGGCACGGCGGACTCCGACCTCCAGTACAACGACGCGATCCCCTACCTGATGGAACAGCTCCTGCCGAACGGCGTGCTGGGCATCGCGGTGACGGGCCTGCTGGCGGCGTTCATGGCGGGCATGGCGGCGAACATCTCGTCGTTCAACACCGTGTTCACGACGGACATCTGGGCGAAGTACGTGGTGCGGGGGCGCGAGGACACGTACTACGTCGGCTTCGGCCGTCTGATCACGGCGATCGGGGTGGCGGCCTCGGTGGGAACGGCGTTCCTGGCCTCGTCCTTCTCGAACATCATGAGCTACCTGCAGACCCTGTTCAGCTTCTTCAACGTCCCGATGTTCGTGGTCTTCATCGTGGGGATGTTCTGGAAGCGGGCGTCGAGGAAATCGGGGTTCTGGGGCCTGCTGGCCGGCACGACGGCGGCGATGATCAACTACTTCGTCCTCTACAAGCAGGACATCATCGGCATCCCCACCGACCAGGGCGCGAACTTCGTGTCGGCGATCGCGGGGTTCGTGGCGGGCGCGGTGGTGATGTTCGCGGTGTCCCTCTTCACCGCCCCGAAGCGGGACGAGGAACTCCAGGGCCTGGTCTACGGCACCGTCTCCCCCGGCATGGCCGAGCCGCCCGCCGCGGGCGACGACGCGTGGTACCGCCGTCCGGCACTGCTGGGCTGGGGCGCGGTGATCCTCGCGGCGGTCTGCTACATCCCGTTCTCGTTCTGAGCCCGGTCGCGAATACCGCGGGAGACTGGAGAGACCATGTCCGAGCAATTCGAACCGTCTGA
Source organism: Streptomyces sp. NPDC050263 (assembly GCF_040655955.1). NCBI lineage: Bacteria > Bacillati > Actinomycetota > Actinomycetes > Kitasatosporales > Streptomycetaceae > Streptomyces > Streptomyces sp. NPDC050263. The sequence goes on from NZ_JBFAKW010000002.1 coordinate 46,037, forward strand.
GCGCGCCGAGGCTGCCGAGCGGCTGCGGCGGGCGGGGTACTCCGAGGCGGACGTCCAGCGCGAGGTCACGGAGCTGGAGCAGAAGTCCGCGACGGCGGCCCGCATCTTCGACCTGCGCCGGATCATCGGCGGCCTGTTCGTCGTCTACGGCGTGATCGTCACGATCGCCGGGATCACGGACAGCGACGCGGAGATCGACAAGGCCCAGGGGATCAACATCAACCTGTGGACCGGCCTGGGCATGCTGGCCCTGGGCATCTTCTTCCTGGCCTGGCTGAAGCTACGGCCCACCGCGCCGGTCACCCCGACGCTGCCGCCGGAGGCGCTGGGCGGGGAGCCCCCGCAGGGCAAGTAGCGGCGCAGGCCGCGGCGTGAGCCGGCTCCGGGATCCGAGGCATCGGATCCCGGGGCGGGGGGGGGGTGGGGGGGCGGGCGGGCGGGGGGGCGTAGGGGTTTAGGGGGGGGGACGGGGGTAGGGGGCCGCGGGGGGGGGGGGGGGGGGAGCCCCCGCGGGGCACGTGGGGGCGCTGGCGGCGGGGTCCGCCGCCGCCGGCCCCCGATGCCTCGGATCCCGGAGCCGGCTCAGTTCGGCTACTCGTCCCGGCTGGCGACGTTCGCGTTGATGGCGTCGTCCCCGTTGTTGCAGATCTGCTGGGTCGCGTTCTGGTCCGACGAGAGGCCGAGCAGCGGGAGGTTCAGGTTCGGGATGTCGATGAGATCGAACGAGATGTTCTGGACGTGGTTGGCGCACTCCCGGGAGTCCCCGTCCGAGCCGTGGGGGGCGGCGGTGGCGAATCCGGCACCGGCCATGCCGAAGCTTGCGACCATGGCGGCGACGAGAGCGGCGTTGCGAAGCTTGCGCATTACATTCCCTTTTCGTCTGAGCGGCATGTTCCGTTACTGAACGAAACCGTACGATTACACACCGTATGTTGCGATCATCCGTCGCGCACCTTCGCCACGCGCTCGCCTACGCCACCGCCAGCTCGCACCACACGAGCTTGCCCCGGCGCCCCATCCGGGACAGCGGCTGCCAGTGCCAGAGATCCGAGCAGGCCCGCACCAGCCCCATGCCCCGGCCGCGTTCCGCGTCCGCGAGCTCCGCCAGCCCGCGGGGCGGGTCCGGCGGCTCGGGGTCCGCGTCCCACGCGCCGATCTGCAGGACGCCGTCCCGGAAGCGGAGGCGCAGGCAGGCGGGGCCCTTGGTGTGCAGGACGGCGTTGGACATCAGCTCCGAGGCGAGCAGCTCGGCGGTGTCGACGAGGTGGGCGAGGCCGTGCAGGGTGAGGATCAGACGGAGGGTGCGACGGCAGACGGTGACGGCGCGGGGGTCGGCGGGGATGTAGAGGGAGTACTCCCAGGGGGCGACTTCGGGCATGGGTCGGCTCCAAGCGGGTGGGTTATGGGGCGCGGTGGCATTGCCGCGGCCGTCATGGCAGGACGGGGCGGTGCGCTTCCGCAGCGTGCGCGGCGCGTCACCGACGGTATTTCCTAACATTAGGAAGACGCAAGCGGCTGGCCTATCCTGACCCTCGAACGAGGTACGTCCCCAGGGCAGTTGAGACAAGGAGGTGCGCAGCTTGCCGCCCAAGAGGCATCTCACGGCCCGCAGGGTGCGGCTGGGCGCTGAACTGCGCAAACTCCGCGAGGCAACGGGCATGAAGGCCCGGGAGGCCGCGGCCCTGCTCGGTGCCGACGCGGTCCAGATGAGCCAGATCGAGTCCGGCGTCGCGGGCGTCAGCGCGGAGCGCGTCCGCCGCCTGGCGGCCCACTACGCCTGCGCGGACGAGGCGTTGATCGAGGCTCTGATGGCGATGGCTACCGATCGGACACGCGGCTGGTGGGAGGAGTACCGGGGTGTCCTGCCACCTGTTTTCCTGGACACCGCAGAGGTCGAGCACCACGCGGAGTTCCTCCGGGAGATCGTGATCACGCACGTTCCCGGGCTACTGCAAACTGCCGACTACGCCCACGCCGTCTACGCCTACATGATGCCCGGCCTGCCCGAGAGCGAGCTGACACCTCGCGTCGAGCACCGGCTGCGACGACGGTCCGTGATCGAAGGCGACAACCCCACCCCATACGAGACGATCGTCCACGAGTTCGCCCTACGTATCCGGGTGGCGGACCGCAGGGCCTCGCACGCTCAACTCCTGCGCATCCTCGATCAGATCGAGCAAGGGCACGCTGCTGTGCGCGTCATCCCCGCCGATCAGGACGGTTTCGCAGGTGCCGGAGCCTCGATGATGTACACCGGCGGTCCCGTATCCCCGCTGGACACAGGTCTGCGCGACGCCCCCACCGGAACTGCGTTCATCGACGCGGAACCTCAACTGGCCCAGCTCCGAACACTCTTCCGTAGGGTGGAGAAGGCGACGTTGGCACCGGAAGCGTCGCGGGACTTCATCCACCGCCTGACGAAGGAACTGTGAGGCACCCATGGACCACACCCTGCACTGGCAGAAGTCCACCTTCTCAGACGGCGGAAACGGCAACACCTGCGTCGAACTCGCCGCCTCCGCCCAAGGAACGCATCTCCGTGAGAGCGACACCCCGGCCACCGCTCTCACCACCACCCCCGCCGCCCTCGCCCACCTCCTGGCAGGCATACGTCACGAAGACAGTTTGACCAGTTGGGCGTCCAGGACCGCAGTCGGGATCGACGGTGTGCCGCTGAGGTAGGCGACCGTGTTGCCCGAGCGGAGGATCACGGCCTTCGTCGGGGCTTTGCCGCCGGGTCCTTCCACCGTCGCGGCCAGCGCCATCGCCTGGTCCGTGCCCTCGGGGGCGAGTTCCGGGGCGACCTTGCCGGCCGTCCGCTCCTCGCCGTCCACGGTCGCGGTGAAACCGTCGCCGCACTCGTCGAGGGCGGTGGCGATCGCGTCCATCGCCGTCTGGGCCTCGTCGCCCTCGTATGCGGCCAGGATCACCGTGACCGTCGCGCCCTCGCCGGTCGCCTCGCGGACCGTCGTGGACGTCGGTTTGCCCACCGTCGCGCCGGACAGGGCATGGGCCAGTGGGGCGCAGGCGTTCCGGTCGACCCGCACCTTGCGGGAGCCGGCCGGTGTGGACACCGTGAAGCCGTCCACGCTGCCCATGCCCAGGGCCCCGGCCTTCGTCGTGGCCCCCGGCTGGGCGGTGGGTTTCAGCAATCCGTCAGTACTGCTGCCACCGCCGCCGCTCGCCACCTCGCACGCCGACAGCAGCGCGCACAGGACGGCTGCGGTGGCCGAGCCGAACGCGACCCTGCCGCTTGTGCCAACCCGTTTCACTTCCGTTCCCCCCGTCCCTCGCTCTCAGGGAGCGAGCAGTTCCGAGACTTTCCGCAGATCCGCCGGACCGAGTGCGCTCACCGACTCCGGGTTGCGCGGGCTGGACTCCGCGTCACACACCGTCACCCCGTCCTGGACGGACCAAGCGGCCGGCTCCCACTGGAGGTTCTCCGAGGCGATCAGCCCCGCGAGGTCGTCCACGTCCTCGTCGGCACCGGTGGCCCGCAGCGCCTCGGCGAGGGCCTCGAGGCCGTCGTCGGTCTCGGCCTCGGCGTCGCCCAGCATCGGGCTCAGCAGCACCAGGGTCGCGGCCCGGCGGGCGGGGTCCTGCACCCGCCCGGCCACGGCCAGGAGTTCCGGCCAGGAGATGCCCGGCCCCTCGTACTCCCCTTCGAGCGTGGCGATCCTTATGCAGTCCACTCCCGGACCGGGGACGAGGAGGTAGTCCACGCCCGCGTCGTCCTCGAAGTTCCGGTACACCACGGCCAGGTTCGCGCCGCCGCCGAGGTCGACGGTGAACGCCGGCCACGCCGTCGGGAGGTTCAGCAGGTCCTGCGCCTCCCGGACGACGGCCCGGTCCACTCCCCAGACCCGCGTGACGAGTTCCTCGTCCTCGACGGACTGGTTGAGGAAATGCGCGGCCCAGAATCCGGGGCGCTCCACGAGGGGCCACCCGTCGTACACCGCCCCGTCCACGTCTTCGGAGTCCGGGAAATACCTCGCATAACCACTGATGAGCATCGTCCAAAACTCCCTAGTACCGCCAGGTGCGCCAGAACATTCGGTGCGCAGTCTTGAAATCGTCGCCCCGGAATACCGGTCCGCCCAGCCTCATGCCCCAGTTCCGGACGAAGGGCAGGCACTCCTTGAAGCAGACGTTTCTCGAGGTGCCACCGTAGATGACCTCCTCGTTGTCGGCCAAGCCGCGGAATATGGTGGATTCGGCGTGGCCCTTGCCGCGCACCCATTCCTCGCCCGCTCCGAGAATGAACTTCGGCATCTTTCGGGGGCCGTTCACCGCAATGCGGTTGACGATGGCGCCGGTTTCGATATTGCGGACGCCGATCACGGAGACGGTACCACCGTTATATCCGGTGGCGGCCGTCCACTGGTCCTTCAGGGACTTGGCCCTCGCCTGGGCGTCGGACGCCTCCTGCTGATATCCACAGTTGTGGACGAGGAGCGATGCGGCCCCCGCGAGCACGTAGTACGTGTGCAGGTCGCTGACGGTGAGGTTGTGGACCGTGGCCCGCTGGGTGGTCCAGCGTTCGACCGCCGTGATCTGGACGTACGTGCCGGCGCTCGTGCGCAGCCACTCGCCCGGACTCAGGTCCTTGGCGTCGATCCACTCGCCCAGCTCCGGGACCCAGAACGGGTGTCCCTCGGTCGCCGTGACCTGGGCGCTCCGCTCGCCGTCGCCGAGCGCGACGCTCACCTTGACCAGGTGCTTGACGCCCTCGCCGACGATCTCGGCGGTGACCGTCTCCACGGCGGTCTCGCCGGTCTCCGGGTCGGTCGCCAGGACCTTGTCACCGTTCTCGACGTCCTCGATCGGCTTGGTGCCGCCACCGGCCATCAGGACGAGGGTGCCGGGGACGAAGCTGTTGGACTCCTCCTTCGAGCAGCTGCCGCCGCCCCCTGACGACTCCTCCTTGGCCGCCCTCGCCTGCCGCGGCTTCGGCTCCGACTTCTTCGCCGCCGCCTTTCGCGCCTTCTGGATCGCGTTGCCGGTCTTCTGCGCGGCCTTCTTGGCCTGCCGGGTCGCCGCTTCCTTGGCCTTCTTCTTCAACTGCGCCGCCAGCGCGGCGGCCTTCTTTTTCGCCGCGGCTGCCTTGCGGGCCAGTTCACGGGCCTTGCGGGCCAGCTCGATGATCTTGCGGGCCTTCTCCTTGGCCTTCATCAGCGCGTTGATCGCCTTCGCGATCCGGTACGCGGCCTTGGCGATCCCGAACGCCTTGTACGCCTTCGTCCAGGGGATGGCGTTGAGGAACAGCTCACCGCACGCCCAGACGTCGCCGCGGGAGAAGCAGCCCACCACGCTGTCCCAGCCGACGAACTCCTTGATCGCAGCCCAGCCGATCGAAAGGATCACGTCCGACACCGAGGTGTTCAGCGTCTTCTTCGCCGACGCCTCTTCCGATGCCGACGGGCCGCCGTACTCCGAGCTGCCGCCCTCCGACGCCAGACCCGAGGGGTCGGCGAAGGTGACCGGGTTGTTCTCGCAGTAGACGTAGCCGTTCATCTGGACCGGGTCGGCCAGGTCCAGGACCGGGTCGACGGAGAGGAAGCGGCCCGTCGACGGGTCGTACTCGCGGGCGCCCAGGTGGACCAGGCCGCTGCTCGCGTCGTCGTCGCCGCCGACGTAGCTCTGGTGCGAACGCCATGTCGTCGACTCGGACCGCTCCACGCCGAACGGGTCCGTCCTGGAGAACTTGACCTTGTTGCCCGACGTCAGCGCCACGTTGACGTACGACGTGCCGTTCTGGTCGGCGATCTGGGCGGAGAGTTCCGCCGTGCCCGTGCCCTGTGCGTGGCGCATCACCGTCGGCGCGCCGGGCTGGGAGTAGTAGCGCTCGGTGTAGGCGGGGCCCGCGGCCGCGTCGACCGAGATCGTCGACTCGCCGAGGTACAGGGTGCGTTCGGTCGCGGAGATCGCCATCAGGCGCTCGCCGTCACCGCCGTAGACGTACTTCGTCTCCTTGTCCGGCACCCAGGACTGGGCCGTCGTGCTGTTGCAGGTGTACAGCTGGAGGTCGGTGCTGTCGGCCGAGTTGGAGCTCGGGACGTCCAGGCACTTGCCCGACGAGACGTGCTTCAGGGTGCCGGTGGCCGTCGCCGTCCACTGCTGGCCCGCCGCGCCGGTGCAGTCGGCGATGACGACCAGCGTGCCGTTGGCCGTGCCGGCGTCCTTCGGGACCACGCACTTGCCCAGGATCTTCAGGGCGCCCGTCGACGGATCCGTGGCGGACGCCGAGTCGATGCGGAACTTCTGCGCCTTGGAGCCGTTGCAGGTGTACAGCTGGATCGGCGTGCCGGCCGTCGTCAACGCGCCTGCCAGGTCCAGGCACTTGTTCGCCAGGCCCTTCCACGCGCCGGAGCCGTTCTCGCCGAAGCCGGTGACCGTCTCGACCTGGCCGTCCCAGGTCCACGACAACGCCTGCTCGGAGCCGTCGTAGGTGCGCGTGAGCGTGTTGCCCGCGTCGTCGTACGTCAGCGCCGTCGCCTTCGTCACCTGCGCGCCGGAGTCCGCCTTGTAGGCGGAGGACATGCCGGTCAGGGTGTGCGGCTGGGTGCCGTCCGTCTTGCCGTAGGTGTAGTCGGTGGTGGCGTCCTTGGTGGTATCCAGGCCCGGGTCGTGTTCGACGAGCTTCTTGCGGTTGCCCAGCGCGTCGTACGTGTACGACTGCCAGTAGCCGCTGTTCGCCGCCGTGACGTTGGTCGTGCCGTCCGAGTACTTCGGGGCAGCCGTGGTCTTGCCGGTGGCCGTGCAGGACGTGGGAGCCGTCCACGCCTCGCTCAGCTGGCCCAGCGCGTCGTAGGCGAAGCACTGGCGGTCGGTCACCGAGTTCGAGGTGTCCGCGATCGAGGTGACGTTGCCGGCCGGGTCGTAGGCGTAGCTGCGGGCGTTGACGCGGTGGCCGGTGACGGCCGTGGTGTCGCTGGTCGACTCGCGGTCGACGATGCTCTGGGTCAGCTCGCCCGTCGCCTCGTCGAACAGGTTGGTCGTCCAGACGCGGTTGGGGTTCTCGCCGGTGGCCGTGCGCAGGACCTGGCCGTACGGGGAGTACGAGGTCTGCGCGGTGTACCAGGCAAGGCCCGAGGTGGAGACCGGCAGACCGTCCTCGTTGTAGCGGACGACCACCTTCTCGGCGGGCAGGGTGCCCACGGAGGGCAGATTGACCGCCTCCATCAGGCCCGACGCCGAGTACTCGTAGCTGTAGACGTACTCCTTCTGCAGGCCGTAGGCGAGCGCCACCGACTCGGGGATCGAGATCTTCTGGCCGGCCGGCTGGTAGTCGGTCGTGTAGCCGGTCACCGCGGTGGTGTAGGCGAGCCCGTCCGTGTAGCGGGTCTGCGAGGTCGGCAGGCCCGCGCCGCCGATCAGCGTGTCGTACGTGGTCTTCGCCAGCAGGGTGCCCGTGGCGGAGTCCGCGTGCTGCTCGATCGGGCGGGACAGTTCGTCGTAGACCGTGTAGACGGACGCGTTCTCGTCCGTGACCAGCTCGGGCCGGTCCAGGACGTCGTACCGGGTCGTGGTCGTGCCCGTGTCCGGGTCGACCGCCTCGATCTCACGGCCCCGCGCGTCGTACGTCCAGGTCCAGAGGTTGCCCTCCGAGTCCTTGGCCTCGACACGGTCGCCGCGCTGGTCGTACGTGTACGTCGTCGAGCGGTACGCGGCGCGCAGCGCGTCCGTGTACGTGTCCACACGGGTCGTGCGGCCCATGGTGTCCGACCAGGTGCGCTGGGCGGTGGCGCCCGTCGGGTTGATCACCGTCGAGTTGTCGAGGCCGTACTCGTAGCGGGTCGCCTTGGCCGGGACCTCCGTGCCGTTGAGGTACGGCGTCTCGGTGAGCGTGCGGCCCAGGCCGTCGTAGGCGTAGAGCGTGGCGTTGGGGACCTGGTAGTCCGAGTCCAGCTCGAACAGGACGGTGGAGGGGTCTTCCTTGTCGTAGTACGCGTTATTGGTCTGCTTGATGGTGGCGTTGGCGCTGTACAGGGTGTCCGTGATGAGGCGTCCGCCGCCGACCGCCGGTTCCTGCTTCTGGCGTTCGCGGCCGAGGCCGTCGTAGATGACGGTGGAGGCGGCGTAGTCGCCGTCGTCGGTGAGGGACTCGGTGGTGATCGAGACCGGCTGGCCGATCGTGGTGTCGTACGTGATCTTCGCCGACGGCGTCTCGGACGTGGCGCGGTTCGGGTTCCACACCTGGGTGGCGCGGCCGAGCGCGTCGTACGTGTAGGTGGTGACGCGGCCGTTGACGTCCTCGTCGGTCAGGGCCACCCCGCGACCGGGTTCCAGCGTGCTGGTCTCGCTCTGGTCCAGCACGTTGGTGGTCGTGACCTGGAAGACCTGCCCGGTGTTCGGCGTGTAGGTCGTGACGTCCTTGAGGTCCTCGCTGTTCGCGATCGCCAGCGCGTCCTTCGTGGACGTCGTCCGGCCGTAGTCGTCGTAGGTGACCTCGCCGTCCTTCACCCAGCCGCCGCCGGCGCCGGTGATCGCCCAGGTGGCGGTGGCGTTGCCGGTGGTCGGGGCGGCGTCGTAAGCCAGGCCGTCGTAGGCGACGCGGGAGCCGTCGATCCAGTCGGCGGCGGTGGCCGTCTCCGTGCAGGCGCCGGCCGTCACGAGGGTCTGCTTGGCCAGGCCGATGAGGTGCTTGGCCGTGTTGTGGACGTACGACATGACCGTGCAGGTGTCGTCGTCCGCGTTGTTCGCGGCGGTGTCGGAGGACCAGTCGTTGTACTCGGTGACCTGCGTGGGCAGGCCGTACGTGTCCTCGTACTCCGTCACCGTGCGCAGGACGCGCAGCTCCCGGTCGTCGTCGCCGTCGCCGGAGGAACGGGTGTAGGTGAGGGACTCGGGGGTGAGGATCCGCCAGGCCTTGAGGTCCGGGATGCCGCCGGAGCGGCTGCGGGCGGCCAGCTTCACGGCCTTCGGCTTGTCGACGGTCCTGGTCAGCCAGGTGTCCGCGGTGGCGGAGGCGTAGGTGAGGGACTCGGCGACGCGGCCGGCGAAGGGCTCCTCGTCCGTGGCGATCGTGACGCCCGCGGAGTCCTTGACCGTGACCGAGCGGGTGCCGCCGCCGGGCAGCGGATCGCCGTCCATGCCGCGGAAGTAGCGGGTCTCGGTCATGCCCTTCTGCGTGGACATGTACGCGGTGGAGCTGTCGTCGCCGGTGTAGGTGCGCACCCGGGCGAAGCCGCGCCACTGGTCGTAGGTGCGGGTCTTCTTCTTGGAGAACTCTGCCTGGTTCAGAGCCCAGGCCCCGTCACCGAGGTAGTCGTACGTCGTGGTGATCGGGTCGAGGCCGGTGAGCGCCGGGAGTTCCTGGACATTGGCGACGACGTACTTGTGGAACCAGTCGATCGTCTCCTTGTCCGGGTCCGGGTTCCAGTACGCCGGGAAGCACAGCCCGACGTTCTCGGCCGGTGCGGGGAACGCGCCGTCCACCTTGCAGGCGTCGGTCTTGTAGGTCACGACGGTCTCGCCGCCGTACTCGCTGACGACGCGGGCGATGCGCAGCCGGTCGAACGCCGGGTTCGGGTCGCTGGAGCTGCGCTTGACGCGGTTGGGCATCGAGACGCTGTTGGCGAGGAACGCCACCGGGTTGAGGGCGATGGCCTCGCCGTCGGTGCCGTAGCCGGTGCGGGTGATCGACTCCAGCCACAGGGCCGTGCCCTCGTCGGTGAGGTCGGCGGGCAGGGACTGCTGGAGGGTCCAGCTGTCCACCTTGGACAGCTCGGTGGAGCCCTGGGTGCGCTGCGTCCACGTCGTCACCTGCGCGAGGCGCTTGCGCGACCAGAAGGTGGGGACGGGGACGTAGCACTCCTTGCCGGAGGCGCAGTACAGGTCGGCCGGGGTGTCGTACCAGATGCGGTTCTTCGCGAAGTCGCCGGAGGCGAAGTTGTCGTTGTCGTCGCCCTCGACGGTGCAGGCGAGCTCGCCCTCCTTGAAGCAGCGCTCGTCGACGTCGAAGGTGACCTTGGAGATCGGGGTGGCGTACGGGTCGGCCGAGGTCAGGCCGTACTCGATGCGCTTGAGCCAGCCGCCGCGGTCGTAGGCGACCGGCGTCTTGTACTTGTTGTTCCTGGCGTAGTGGTTGGTCTCCTTCGCCCAGTACAGCGTCATCGCGTTGCCGTTGCCGTCGACGACGTAGTCGAGGTTCCAGCGCCAGGCCTGGTCGCAGAAGGAGCCGGCGAAGTCGCCCGACTTGTAGCAGGGCTCGCCGCTCTGGTTGCCGGCGACGGGCGCGGTGAAGACCGAGTTCGTGACCGGGTCGCCGCTCGCCCAGTCGGCGGCCAGCTTGTGCTTGCCGAAGTAGTACTGGGTGCCGTCGCGGGTGGTGACGCGCCAGTACTCGCCGTCGGCGTCGCCGTTGCCGAGGCTCGTGTTCTTGAGCAGTTCGACGCGGGAGCCGTCGCCGTTGGCGGTGACCCAGTCGTCGCCGAAGGGGTCGGTCTCGTCCGGCAGGACCAGCTCGGTCGTCGTCCCGCCGAGCGTGAGCGTGGCGTTGTACGAGCCGAAGCAGAGGTCGCTGGTCTTCTTGGTGTTGTTGCCGTTCGTCTGGTCGTCGCGGCAGGAGGTGTACGTCCGGGTGATGGAGCCCGCGTTGTACTCCCAGCCGTCGCCGATCCAGGAGGGCTGGTTGTTGGAGGCGGACGTCCGGCCGTCCACGCCTTGCGAGTTGTAGCCGAAGGACACCGACGGCGAGGGGCCGCCGGGGACGCTCGGGGCCTGGAGGGTGTACGAGTACGTGAAGCCGCCGGAGTTGCCGCCGGCGGACCAGGAACCGGCGCTGACCAGCGGCGTCGCGCCGAAGTCGCCCTTGGATCCGGAGCCGGAGTCGGTGGCGAGCAGGACGGAGGAGCCGGAGCCGTCGGCCGAGGCGGCGGTGGTCGCGGCGGCCAGGGTGGCCAGTCGTGCCTTCGGTTCCTCGCGGTAGACCGCGTCGGTGACCGTGCCCTCGCCCGAGGCCGCGGCGGTGGACGCGGCGGCGTCGCTGGTGCCGCCCGCCGCCAGGTCCTCCGTCGCGACGGTCGCCAGGACGCGGCGCTCGTAGACCGCCTTGCCGTCGGCGTCGGTGCCGGTCTGCGCGACCACGTTGTCGGTGGAGACCTCGGTCGGCTCCGAACAGCCCTCGGTGTCCGGGGTGGTCAGGAAGCACGCCGGGTACTGCACGAACGACAGCCGGTCGGCCCAGTTCGCGCCGTACAGCTCGGAGAAGTCGCTGTAGTCCAGGGCGATCACGGCGTCGCCGGTGGCCTCGGCGGGCGGGGTGACCGTGAGGGCGACGCCCTCGATGGCGGTGGTGGACAGCTCGTCCTGGCCGGCGAGGGTGACCGCCCACTCGCCCTCCAGGGCGGCGGCCTCGGCCGCGGTGGCCGTCTCCGGCGCACCCACCTCGACGGGGAGCGCCGTGCCGTCGGCCTGGGTGAGCGGGACCAGGTCGCCGGGGGCGAGGCCGGTGAGCTCCTCCGTGGCGGTGCCGCCCGCGGGGGCGGCGACCTGGCTCGGCTCGTACTCCGTGGGCTGTTCGGCCTCGGCCGTGGTCAGTTCGGCGAGCGCGCCGCCGTTCTCGCCGTCGGCCTGCTCGACGTCGGGGAGGTCGACCAGGTCGACCCCGCTGCGGTCGTCACCCGGCGGCAGCGCGTACGCGGCCGGCAGGACGCCCACCGCCAGCGCCACCACGAGCGAGCCGACGACGCCGACGCGCATCCGCGTCCGTCTGCGGCGCTCGGCTCGTGTGCTCACGAGCCTGTTCCTGCCGCTCCACGACAGAGATCCCCACACAGCGGCAGCCCCCGTGCACACAGTTCGGTCCATTGATGAGCACGAATGCTCGGGCACGTGTTCACGGAAAGTCAACAAGCCAAATATGGTGCGTGATTTAGCTCACAGGGCGAAATTCCATAGCCCGCCATAAAAGATATCCGGGCCGTTTATATGGCAAAGAACCGGCCAAAGCATGGTCAATCGGTCGCCAAGTATGCGTAAATTGCACTCGTTTGCCACTCGGCGTCCGAGACGCGAACTCGCTGATGAGACCCACTTGCTAGACGTACGGGCAGACCGGTTCGCTCCATGCCCCAGGTAACGGAACGGCAAAGGGCATCAAGCGGTGTGGCGCGATCCCGCCGCATCGGCCATGCTCTGTGCTCGCTTTCCCTGGCGACCGGAAACCGAAATTCGGACCCAGGGACCGCATAGGCATTTCACAGAATTCCGGGAGTCCCGGAATTTTAGGGGGAGGGACGCACCACCATGGAACGTCGTCGCTTCGGCCTGCCCGCGTCCGGACGCGGGAGGGCAGGGGTGGCCGCTCTGGTCGCCGGCGCACTCGGCGTCGGGCTGCTGACCGTGCCACTGTTCGACGATCCGGGGCCCGCCGACTCCCCCGGCGAAACCAAGAAGGCGGCCGCCGCCCCGCTCACCCAGGACACCGCGCAGGAACGGGCGGTCTCCACGGGCAAGCGCGTCGAGGTGACCGCGCTGCGCGACGAGACGTCCACGACGTACGCGCGCCCCGACGGCAGCTTCGAACTCGTCGCGTACGGCGCACCGGTACGGGCCGAGGTGAACGGCGTCTGGAAGCCCGTCGACACCACGCTGGCCCGGACGGCCGACGGCGGATGGGCCCCCAAGGTGGCGGCCGACCCCGTGGTGTTCTCGGCGGGCGGCGGCGCGACGAAGGCAGGCGGCGCGACGAAGGCCGCAGGCACCGGGACGGCGACCGTACGGCCGGCCGTCTTCAGCGCCGCGAGCGGCGGGAGCGGCGGGAGCGGCGGGTCCGGCGGGAGCGCGCTTCAGGTCGCCGACGCCACCGACGGCTACACCGAGCTCGCCACCATGACCAGCGACGGCCACGAGATCACCCTGAGCTGGCCGGGCGCGGTGCCCGAACCGGTGATCAGCGGCTCCAGCGCCCTGTACCGGGACGTGTTCGACGGGGTCGACCTGCTGCTGACCGCACAGGCCAGCGGCTTCAGCCATCTGCTGATCGTGCACAGCGCGGCGGCCGCGGCCGACCCGGCGCTCACCACGCTGTCCTACGGCCTGTCCTCCCCCGACCTCACCTTCCACCTGGACCCGGTCACCAGGATCGTCACCGGCAAGGACCGCGACGGCCAGGAGATCGCCGTCTCCCCCACCCCCTACCTGTGGGACTCCGCGGGCTCCTACGCCGTCACCGAGGGCGCGGACCCGGAGCCCACGGAGGAGCCCGCCGAGCCGGCCCCGTCGTACTCCGAGGAGCCCGGCGCGGAGGTCGGCGAGGAGAGCGCCCCGCCCGCGGACGGGCTGGACACGGACGCGCCGGCGGCGGAGGCGACCGAGGAACCCGAGGAGTCGGAAGAGTCCGAGGAGTCCGAGTCCCTCGACATCGAGGAGATGCCCGCCGCGTCGGCCACCGCCGATCCGTCTGCCGCCGATCCGTCTGCCGCCGATCCGTCTGCCGCAGAGACGTCCACCGCCGATCCGGCCGCCTTCCGCGGCGGGACGCGGGCAGGGACCGCCGTGTACCGCGAGACGGCCTCGGGCACCGGCGACGCCGTGTACTCCGACGCCGAACCGGCCGCCCTCACCGACGCGCAGGTGTTCGCGCTGCCCGGCCTCGCCGGGCCGGACCCCGGCACCCGTCTGGCCGTCGCCGGGGCCGAGTTGAGCGCGCCCGGCGCCGCCTCCACGGCCCTGTCGATCGTGCCCGACGCCGCTCTGCTGACCGACGAGGACACCGTCTACCCGGTCTTCGTCGACCCCACGATCTACGGCAAGACCAAGAACTGGACCACGGCCTACAAGAAGTACCCGAGCTCCAGCTTCTACGACGGCGCCAACTACAACACCGGCACCACCGAGGCCCGCGTCGGCTACGAGTCGACGACCTGGGGGTTGTCCCGCTCCTTCTTCAAGCTCGGCTGGTCCACCGACATCAAGGGCGCGCACGTGTCCTCGGCCTCCATCAAGCTGCGGGAGACCTACTCCTGGTCGTGCTCCTCGCGGGAGATGCAGGTGTGGCTGACCGGCGGAATCTCCTCCAAGACCACCTGGAACAACCAGCCGGACTGGAAGTCGGAGATCGGCACCAAGTCCTTCGCGCACGGCTACAACTCGTCCTGCCCGGACGCCTACGTCAGCTACGACGCCAAGTCGGTCGCCCAGGACGCGGCCGACGGCGGCTGGTCCTCGATGACCATCGGGCTGCGCGCCAGCACCGAGGACTCGGCGTACTCCTGGAAGAAGTTCCGCGCCGAGGGCGACAGCGCGCCCAAGCTCACCCTCGTCTACAACCGCAAGCCGAAGACGCCGAGTTCGGTGACGCAGACGCCCGGCGGCCAGTGCGACCGCACCACCCCGTACATCCACATCGGCAAGCGCGACCTCGTGCTGTCGGCCGCCTCCTCCGACGCGGACGACACCTCCACGAGGCAGGACCTGAAGTACCTGGACTTCGAGCTGTGGCGCACCGGCTACGGCGACGACAAGATCCTCGACAAGAACGTCACCGTCACCAGCGCCGGCAAGGCGTCGGCCACCGTCTCCAAGTCGTCGTTCACCAACGGCTACCAGTACTCGTGGCGGGTGCGCGCGATCGACTCCAGCGGGGCCGCCTCGCCGTACGCGCCGACCGCCGACCCGGGCGTGTGCCGGTTCATCTACGACAGCAGCGTGCCCAACGAGCCGCTGATCACGTCCACCGCGTTCCCGGCGGCGGACGAGGACGGCTCCGTCTGGTCGACGGTGAAGTTCGGCACGGCCGGCAACTTCACCATCGCGCCGGACGAGGACACCGACGTCACCAAGTTCCAGTGGTCGTTCAACACCACGACCTACGCGAGCAGCAAGACCGTCACCGCGGGCGCCTCGACGACCGTGTCGCTGTCACCGCCGCTCGCCGGGCCCAACGTGCTGTACGTACGGGCCGTGGACAGCGCCGGCAATGTCTCGCTCGGCACGAAGTACCTGTTCTACGTCACCCCGCGCGACACCGCCGACGAGGCCGGCGACACCACCGGCGACGGCGTTCCCGACCTGTTCGCGATCAGCTCGGGCGGCAACCTGCTGATGTACCCCTCGTCGTCCGCCGGTGACCTGCACGTCGGCATGGAGGCCGCCCACGACAACGGCACCGCCCTGCTGTCCGACCCGGACGGCGACGGCGCCGACCACCTGCCCGGCTACTGGAAGGGCACGGACGGCACGGCGGCGCTGATCGCCCACGGCGGCGACGCCGTCGGCGCCGACGGGATCGGCGACGTCTTCGCCCGCATGCCCGACGGCAAGCTGTACGTCTACCCCGGCGACGGCTACGGCGGCGTCGACATCTCACAGCGGATGACCCTCCGGCTGCCCTCCGGCTCCCCGGACCCGGCGACCCTCGACCAGCTCATCGTGGGCGACTACGACGCGGACGGCCGCGCCGACCTGTTCGCCACCGCCACCGGCGGCGCGATGTGGGCCTTCGAGGGGTACACCGGCGCCACCTTCCTGACCGTCACCAAGATCGCCTCGACGGCGTGGCTGGAGCGGGACCTGGTCTCGGTCGGCGACCACGACGCCGACGGAGCGCCCGACCTGCTGTGGCGCTCCGGCTCCTCCAGCCGCCTCTACCTGCGCTACGGCGTCGCGGACAGCGCCGGCGGCGCCACGATCGCCTCCCTGGCGACCGCGGCGGCCTCCAAGACGGGCGCCGACGAGGTCTACGCCGAGGGCTGGTCGACGGCCACGGTGCCCGTGACCCACCTCTACGGCACCCCGGACGTCACCGGAGACGGCATCCCCGACATCTGGGCCCTGTCCAGCGCCGGAAGCATCTACTTCCACAAGGGCGGAGCATCGGTGATCGGCACGGGAACGGCGGTGATCAGCGCGGACAGCGCCTGGGCGACGACGAAGCTCCGCTTCGGCTGACCCGCGCGAAAGCCCGCCCGTCGGCAAACCCCGGGCGCGGGGCCGGAGTCCACCACGGACTGCGGCCCCGCGCCCGTCTCCGGCACGCCGCGCCCGTCTCCGGACCCCGCGCCCGTTTCCGGACCCCGCGCCCGTTTCCGGACCCCGCGCCCGTCTCCGGCACGCCGCCCCCGTCTCCGGACCCCGCGCCCGTCTCCGGGACCAGGGCCGGTGCTAGGACTCGGCCGCCGGTACGAACACGCTCAGCCGGTACGTCGTCGGGTGGGTCGAGCGGCCGCAGAAGGTGTCCACGCGGATCGCCGTCTCGTCGATCTCCGGGTGCTCCGCTCGCAGGCGCCGCAGCTCGGTGCGGAACTCCGGCTCGTCCTGCGTCTCGAAGAGCGCCTCCCAGCGGCCCACGGCCTGTGGGGCGCCGCCGCGCTGTCGGCCCCGCCTGCGCTTTCCCTGTCCCGGCATCGCGCTCAGCGATCCTTGCCGCGCCCGGCGATCTCGCCGCTGCGGGCCGCCGTCACCAGGGCCGCCGCCAGGGGGAGGGACCAGAACACGAGGTGGGTCGACGCAGGGTAGTCGGCGAGGGTGTAGCCGTCTCCGCGGAGGAGGACCAGGGGGAGCGTCGCCAGCGGGAGACCCATGGTGAGTGCCGCCAGCAGGCCCCTCGGCAGGGGGTGGGCGAGCAGTCGGCGGGGCGCCACGGCCAGGGCGAGACCGGTGGCGGCTCCCAGGGCGAGGCACACCGTCAGGCAGGCCAGCGCGGCGCCTGCGCCGATGACCAGGATCGCCCAGGCGGTTCCCCGTAGGTCGCCGACCAGGAAGACGATCGCCGTCACCAGACACAGCGTGCCGACGATCCCCGCCGGCCAGGCGCCGATCAGCGCGCCCAGGCGTGCGCCCCGGCGTATGACGTCTCTCATGCGCGGTCCTCCGGGTCGCGCGGGGTGCGGGGCAGCGCACCCGCTCGGTCCAGCAGGCCGGTTCGGGCCGCCAGGGCGGCTGCCTCCAGACGAGAGCCCACGCCGAGTTTCATCAGGACCCGCTGGACGTGGGTGCGGGCCGTGGAGGGGGCGATGCCCATGCCGGCGGCGATCAGCCGGGTGTCCTCGCCGTCGGCGACGCGGACCAGGACCTCCACCTCGCGCGGGGTGAGCATGTGGAGCAGGCGTTGGCCCTCGTCGTCCGGTTGGGCCGCGGGGTTGAGCAGCTCGCTGAAGGCTCCCTGCAGCAGTTGCGGGGCCACCGCCGCCTCGCCCGCCCTCGCCTTCATGATGGCGCGCTCCACGCCCTCTATGCGCTCGTCATGGCGTACGTACCCGGAGGCGCCGGCCGCGAAGGCCGCCGCGATGCCGCGCGGGCTCGGCACCGGGCCGAGGACCAGGACCGCCACCTGCGGGCGCTCCCGCTTGATGCGGACCACCGGATCGAAGATGCCCGGCTCGGCCGGGGTCGCCGTGCCCAGCAGGCACACCTCCGGAGCGCGGGTGATCACCAGTTCCGCCGCTCCCGCGGTCGGCGCCGCCGCGGCGAGCACCCGGTGCCCGCGCAGCTTGAGCGCCGAGGCCAGTGCCTCCGCGAGCAGTCGGTGGTCGTCGACCACCATCAGCCGCACTCCCATCGAGCAACCCCCCAGTCCCCCCACGACAAACAAAGGGTGCCCCCCGGCACCCCGTTCTTCATGCCCCCGGAAGCTACACGCTTGTTCGACGTTGCGCTCCCCCTACTCGTGAGAAGTGCCCCGGATCGTCGAAATTCCTCGCATTCGAGGGTCATGGGCGGTAAGTGCACGGCCCCGCCCCTGAGCAGGGACGGGGCCGAGGCCGCAATTAGGACGATCAGCTGCCCGCGATCAGCTGCCCGCGCCGAACGCGACCGCCAGGTACTGCGGGTCGCCGCCCGAGGTCGCGCCGTCGTCGGCGTACACCTCCGACATGAACAGGCGGCCCTGGGCGAAGAGGACCTCCGAGTACTCCGGGGACATGGCCGTCTCCAGGTCGCGGACCGACTCCGTGGCCGGGTTCTGCAGCAGCAGGGTCTCCTTGAACGTGCCGCCGTCGATGCTGACGACCTGGCCGCCCTTGTCGTACGGGGGCCGCTTGTAGGCGATCAGATTGCTGCCGTCCATGCGCAGCGGGAAGATCGTGTAGCCGTCGCCGGCGTCCGCGCGCTGGCCGGTCTGCTTGCCGGTGGCCAGGTCGAAGGCGACGACCTCGTTGGTGCGGCTGTACTCGCCGGTGCCGTCGTGCTCCTCGGTCGGCACGTAGATCCGGTCGTTGCCGACGGCCAGCATGGTGCAGGCCTCGACCTTGGTGATGCCGTCGCAGTCGGCCGCGTAGTCGTCGCCCGGCACCGAGATGCGGGTGCGCAGCTTGCCGGTCTTGTTGTCGATGGAGAAGAAGTCCGAGATGCCGCTGCCGTCGCCGGCGCTGTCGCCGACGTCGGCGGCCACCACCAGCGGATCGGTGGACACGACGGACGCGTATTCGATGCCCGTGGCCAGCTTGTACTCGGAGATCACCTTCCCGGAGACCGGGTCGATGGTCTGGATCTGCAGCTGAGGGTTGTCGTAGTCGCCGCACTTGCGCACGGCCACCAGCTTCGGGCCGCCGCCGTAGCCGGCGTCGTAGCAGGTGTCGGCCGGCTTCGGCGACCACAGCACCTTGCCGGAGTCGATGTCGAAGGCCGCGCCGCCGTCCGTGCTGCCCAGGGCCACCGTGTTCGCGCTGACCGTGACGTTGTCGAAGTCGATCGGGTAGTCACCGGAGGCGACCGTCTTCGTCCACAGCTGCTTGCCCGCAGCCATGTCGATCGCCCCGATCTGATCGCACCGGGCCGTTTCCGCCGCGCTCGCCTGGAAGACGATCGCGGTGCGGTAGTCGTCGGTGGCGAACCGGCTGGTCTCGCAGACCGGGCCCGGCAGCTTGATCGTCCAGAGCTTGGCGCCCTTGTCCAGGTCGTAGCCGCCGATCTCGCTGACGCCGGTCTTCACATAGGCCTTGTCGGTCACCCAGGAGCCCTTGACGCCGACGCTGTCGTCCTTCTTGACCACCGGCATCGGGACCTTGAAGAGCAGCTTGGAGGCGGGGTCGGCCGGCGCCTTCTCGCTGCCGCCGGAGGACGTGCCGCCGGTGCCGCCCGAGTCGCCCTTGTCGCCTCCGCCGCCGGTCGGACCGGCCGAACTGGTCTCTTCCTTCTTGCCCTTGTCGCCGGACGCGTACCAGATGCCGCCGCCGACGATCAACGCGATCGCGACGACCGCCGCGACGATGATCAGCATCTGGGCGTTGAGCTTCTTGCCTGCCGCGCCCTGCCCCTGCCCGCCGGCCTGGCCGTACATGGGCACGGTGGGCTGCCCGGGGTAGCCGGGACCCGGCTGCCCCGGGTACCCGTAACCGGGCTGCTGCCCGTACGGACCGGGCTGCGGAGGCTGCCCGTACGCCGGGGTGCCCGGCTGGGGCTGCGGAGCCGGGTACCCGTATCCGGGCGCGGGGGCCGCAGCCTGCGGGTAGCCGTAACCCGGCTGCGGCTGCGGCGGCTGCCCCGGGGCCTGGGGCGGTTGGCCAGGTGCCTGCGGCGGCTGCCCCGGGGCCTGGGGCGGTTGGCCGGGTGCCTGCGGGGGCTGGCCCGGTGCCTGCGGGGGCTGGCCCGGGGCCTGCGGGGGCTGGCCCGGGGCCTGCGGGTAGCCGTAGCCCGGTGCCGGGGGCTTCGCCAGGTCAGGGGCGGGGGGCTGGGGCACCGCGTCCGCGGGAACGGCGTCCTGCGGCGGCGTGGACGGCGGCGGGCCGAAACCGCCCTGTTGCGGAGGCTGCGCAGGCTGCTGCGGGGGTTGGTTCGGGGGCGGGGGCGGCGGCTGGGTCATGGTGTGGGTACCTCGGGAGAACGCTCGAAAGCTCGGGAGACGGGGGCTGGGACGACGGCGGTTCGCCTCACTTGCCGTAGGCGAGCATCAACTTCTCCTTCGTGTCGTCGTTGCCCGTCAGCCGGGTCGAGGAGAGGTAGAAGCGCCCGTCGACCCAGTCGAGGTCACGCGAGTAGAAGCCGTCCTCGATGTCGACCGTGCTCTCGGGCAGCTGCATCAGCTTCGTCGTCTTGTGCGCGGACCCGGCCGTCGGGATCGACACCACCTGACCGGCCGCGTCGTACGACGGCTCGACGTACGCGACGAGGTTGCCGCCCTCGACCTTCACCGGCAGCATCGACTCGTCGGTCGGGGACTTCACCCGCCACTTCTCCTTGCCGGTGGACAGGTCGATCGCCACGATCTCGTTGGGCCCGCTGCTCGCCTCGGTCGGCAGGTACAGCGTGCCCGCGTCGGAGGCCGTGCCCACGCAGCCGGTGAGGTCGCGCTGGAGGAAGCTGGAGTCGCACTCGGGGGCGAAGTCCTCGTCGAAGCCGACCTGCGAGCGGTACGAGCCGTCCGGCTTGAACGTCGAGATGTTCCAGGTGTTCTTGTCGTCGTTGGTGCTGTAGACGACCAGCGGGTCGACGGAGTACGTCTTGGCGACCGTCCATCCGGTGTCGAACTTCTGGGTCCACTTGACCTTGCCGGTCGCCGGGTCCAGCTCCTGGATCTCGTCGTGCTCGGTGGTCTCGGAGGCGTCGCAGGACGCCACCTCGATCAGCCGGGTGCCGCCCGCGAACGCGGTCGGGAAGCACGCGTCGCCGTACTTCTGCTTGTCGTACAGCTTCTTGCCGGTGCGGACGTCGTACGCCGTCCCGGACTGCGAGCGGCCCACCATGAGCGTGTTGCCGGTCAGCGACAGCTCGATCGTGATCGCGCTGTCGAACAGCGCGCCGTCCGCGACGACGCCCTTCCAGCCCTTGGCGCCGGTGCCGAGGTCGATCTGCTGGAGCTGGTTGCACTTGGCGCGGTCGCTGGTGCCGCTCATGTACGCCACCACGACCTTGTCGTCCGCCGTCTTCTGCGGCGTGACCGCGCAGATCTCCTGCGGGAAGCTGATGGTGTCCCAGGTCGGCCTGCCGTCGCCGACGTTGTACGCGACGACGTCCTTGTAGGCCGCCTTCACCGCCGACTTGGCGGTGATCCACATGCCGGGGGCGTCGGCGCCGGAGGCGGGCGCGTCGGGCGCCTCCTTGTACCAGAGCACCTTCGCCTCGCCGGCCTGGCGGCTCGCGTTGAAGTCCTCGGTGTCCTCGCCGCCGTCGCCGCTGCCGTCACCGGGGTTGACCGGGCCGCCGCTCGACGTGGCCGTGGCCTTGGCGTCGTCGCTGGGCCCGGCGAGCGGCTTCTTGCCGCCCTCGTCGCCGCCGCTCGTGACCGCGAACACCAGCCCGCCGATCACCGCCAGCGCCGCGACCGCGGCCCCGACCACCAGCGCGGGCCGCCCCTTGAAGGGGTTGCGCCCGCCGGGCGGGGTCGCGCCGGGAGCACCGGGGGCGCCCGGGAACTGGGGCGGCTGCGGGTAGCCGTAGCCGGGCTGCTGGCCGTAGGGGCCTGCGGGCGCGCCGTACGGACCCGGCTGCGCGCCGTAGGGGCCGGGCTGACCGTACGGTCCAGGCTGCCCGTACGGTCCGGGCTGCTGCGGATAGCCGTACCCCGGCTGCGGCTGCGGCGCCTGCGCGGGCGGGCCCTGGGGCGGCTGGGGCGGCTGCGCGGACGGGCCCTGCGGCGGCTGCGGCGGCTGCGCGGACGGGCCCTGCGGCGGCTGCGGCGGCTGCGCGGACGGGCCCTGCGGCGGCTGCGGCGGCATCTGCGGCGCGCCGAACCCGCCCTGCGGCTGATCCTGCGGTGCTCCGAAACCACCCTGCTGCGGCGGCTGATTGGGCGGCTGAGCCATCAGCGTGTTCCCCCTATGTCACTGTTTTTTAGCCACGCCCCCAGGTCAGTGACCCACCCGAAGCCGTCTTCAGAAAGTTCTCAGACGGCTCTTTCTATCACCCGTGACGGACGGCTCCCGGGGCCGATCCACCCCTGTTCCCAAGGGAGGACCGGCCTGTGATGCCGTTGTTATGCGCCTTCACGCACCCTTCACGCGTCCTCGGCGAGTTCCAGCCACCGCAGCTCCAGTTCCTCGCGCTCGCCGACCAACGCCCGCAGCTCGGCGTCGAGTTTGGCGACCCGCTCGAAGTCGGTGGCGTTGTCGGCGATCTGGGCGTGCAGCTTCGCCTCTTTCTCCGACACCTTGTCCAGCTGCCGTTCGACCTTCTGGAGCTCCTTCTTGGCGGCGCGCTGGTCGGCCGCGCTCTTCTCCGCGGGCTTCGGCGCGGTCGCCGGCAGGGCGGTGGCGGCCGCGGCCTCCTCCATGCGCTGCCGGCGCTCGATGTACTCGTCGATGCCGCGCGGGAGCATCCGCAGGCTGGAGTCGCCGAGCAGCGCGAAGACCCGGTCCGTGGTCCGCTCGACGAAGAACCGGTCGTGGGAGATGACGATCATCGAGCCGGGCCAGCCGTCGAGGAGGTCCTCCAGCTGGGTGAGGGTCTCGATGTCGAGGTCGTTGGTGGGCTCGTCGAGGAAGAGGACGTTGGGCTCGGCCATCAGCAGCCGCAGGATCTGCAGGCGGCGGCGCTCACCGCCGGACAGGTCCCCGACCGGCGTCCACTGCTTGTCCTTGTTGAAGCCGAACGTCTCGCACAGCTGCCCGGCGGTCATCTCCCGCCCCTTGCCGAGGTCGACGCGCTCGCGCACCTGCTGGACGGCCTCCAGGACCCGCAGGTTCGGGTCGAGTTCGCCGACCTCCTGGGAGAGGTAGGCGAGCTTGACGGTCTTGCCGACGATCACCTTGCCCGCCGCGGGCTGGGTCTCGCCCTCGCTGCGGGCGGCGTCGGCCAGGGCGCGCAGCAGGGAGGTCTTGCCGGCGCCGTTGACGCCGACGAGGCCGATGCGGTCGCCGGGGCCGAGGTGCCAGGTGATGTGCTTGAGCAGCACCTTCGGACCGGCCTGGACGGTGACGTCCTCCAGGTCGAAGACCGTCCGGCCCAGGCGTGAGGAGGCGAACTTCATCAGCTCGCTGCTGTCGCGGGGCGGCGGCACGTCCTTGATCAGCTCGTTGGCGGCCTCGACGCGGAAGCGCGGCTTGGACGTCCGCGCGGGCGCGCCGCGGCGCAGCCAGGCCAGCTCCTTGCGGACCAGGTTCTGCCGCTTGACCTCCTCGGTCGCGGCGATGCGCTCGCGCTCCGCGCGCGCGAAGACGTAGTCGGAGTAGCCGCCCTCGTACTCGTGGACGGCGCCGCGCTGGACGTCCCACATGCGCGTGCAGACCTGGTCCAGGAACCAGCGGTCGTGGGTGACGCACACGAGCGCGGACCGGCGCTCGCGCAGATGCCGGGCGAGCCAGGAGATGCCCTCGACGTCGAGATGGTTGGTCGGCTCGTCGAGGACGATGAGGTCCTGCTCCTCGATGAGCAGCTTGGCGAGCGCGATCCGGCGGCGCTCACCGCCCGAGAGCGGCCCGATGACGGTGTCGAGCCCCTGCGGGAAGCCGGGCAGGTCGAGCCCGCCGAACAGTCCCGTCAGCACGTCCCGGACCTTGGCGTTGCCCGCCCACTCGTGGTCGGCCATGTCCCGGATGACCTCGTGCCGGACGGTCGCGGCGGGGTCGAGGGAGTCGTGCTGGGTGAGCACGCCCATGCGCAGCCCACCGGAGTGGGTGACCCGTCCGGTGTCGGCGTCCTCCAGCTTGGCGAGCATCCGGATCAGCGTGGTCTTGCCGTCGCCGTTGCGGCCGACGACACCGATCCGGTCCCCTTCGGACACGCCGAGCGAGATGCCGTCGAGCAGCGCACGGGTCCCGTACACCTTGCTGACGTTCTCGACATTGACCAGATTGACGGCCATTTCTCTCCTGCCCGGGGGGATCGATCGACCCTCCAGGGTAGTCCGGCGAGCCGCGGTGCCCCTCAGCCCGTCCGGGGGTACCCCCTCCGGGGGAGTTCGAGGACGAGGCGACGAGGCCTCTTCGGGGCCGAAGCGGGGGTCTGGGGGCGGCAGCCCCCCGCAACGCCCACACGGGCTAGTGCCGCGGGAGCCAACCCCCGGCCCTCGGCAGCATGGGGCATGTCGTCGCGCAACAGCCCCTCGGGGATCAGCACCGCCGCGGTGACACCCCCGTTCGGCGAGGAGCGCACCTCCACCCGAAGCCCCTGCCGCTCGCGCAGCCGGTTCACCACGAACAGCCCGATCTGCTGGGCGGCGAGAACGAGGTCGCGTTCTCGACGAGCTCGGCGAGCAGATGGATCACGTCGGCGACCGAGCCGCCCACCAGCGACACGCGCGGGGTCGCCCAGGTCTGGACCCGCTCGGCGCCCTCGATCTCGGCGACGGCGGCCCGCAGCACGTCGGCCAGCGGGATCGGGTCGCGCCAGCCGCGGCCGGGGGCGATGCCGGAGAGGATCAGCAGGCTCTCGGAGTGGCGGCGCATCCGGGTGGCGAGGTAGTCGACGCGGTAGAGGTCGTGCAGCTCGGCCGGGTCGTGCTGACGGCGTTCCATGGCGTCGAGCAGGTCGAGCTGGCGGTGCAGCAGCACCTGGCTGCGGCGGGCCAGGCTGACGTACACCCCGGAGATCCCGCTGAGCAGTTCGGCGCGCTCGGACGCGGCCTTCAGCGCGGCCCGCTGGACGGCGGTGAGGGCGGTGCCGACCTGGGCGAGCTCATCGCCGGCGAGGCGGCGCATGGGGGCCTCGGCGTCGATGTCGACGCCCTGTCCGGCGTGCAGCTTGCGCATGGCCTGCGGCAGTCGGCGGCCGGCCACCTCCAGGGCGGAGTTGCGCAGGTCGAGCAGTTCGACGATCAGGCCGCGGCCGACGATCACGGAGACCAGCAGCGACAGCAGCACGCCGATCAGGCCGAGCACCACGGCGATCCCGGACGCGCCGAGCGTGTCCCAGCCGAACGGGTCGGCCTTCGCCGTCTCGCCCGTGCCCGCGCCGTCCTCGGCGGCGGTGAGTCCCTTGAGGACACCGGACACGGCCGTGTCCCAGCCCGTCAGCGCGGACGCCGACACGGCCTTCCCGCCGGGGCCCGCGGCCTGCACCGCGTCCTCGACGCTCCGCACGCGCGCGTACGCGTTCGCGTCCAGTACCTCGTCGTAGGCCGACCGGTGGGCGGCCCGGAGGTCAAAGACGCCGGGGGCGAGCAGTTCGCGCTGGGTGGCGACGGCGCCGACGAACAGCGCGTACTCGTCCTTCGTGAGCTTCCCGCGGGCCTGCGCGGCCCCGAGCAGCGCCTGCTCCCGGGCCACCGCCTCGCGGGCCCGGCCCAGTTCGAGCAGCACGCGCGCCTCGGACGCCGAGTCGGTGGTGTCGTCGCCGGTGAGCGCGCCGATCGCGGCGAAGCCGTGCTGGACGATCGCCGAGTACCGGGTGTACGCGACGGAGGCCGCGGCGTCCTTGGCGGTCGCCTCGTCGCGCAGTGCGGTGAGTCCGCCGGCGTCGGCCTCCAGGGCGTCGAGCCGCTCGGGGAGCGCGGTGTCGAGGAGTGCGGCGTCGGAGCTGGAGGAGTTGATGCCGTCCACGAGGTCGGCGGCGGCCTTGTCGGTGACCGTGTCGGCCTTCCGGAAGGCGTCGGGCGCGTCGGCGTACCGCAGGGCGGCGGTCCGCTCGGCCTGCACGGCGTTGATGAACTCGCCGACCGGCTGGAGCAGTTCGGCGTTGACGTCCTTGGCCCGCTCGGTGTTCCCGATGCTGGAGGCGGTCGTCACCGCCGCGAAGCCCCACAGGGCCATCAGGGACACGAGGGGAAGCATGAGCAGGGCGACGATCTTCGCCCGCACCGATCTCGGGCGCAGACGGGCGGAGGTGCGGAGGATGCGCATGGCGCCTCGTTGGGTGGGTGAGGTGAGGTGAGGTGAGGTGGCGATGTGGGGGGGCGGGCGCGGTGTTCCGTGGGGGCGCGTGACGGGCGTGGGCACCGCTCAGGACCAGCGCGTGCGCAGGCGGTTCACGCCTGCCCCGGCTCGGTGGGCGGCCGGTGGCTCACGGTCGGCGGCGGTCGGTCGCGCGCACCGGGCGGACGGCTGAGCGCGCGCCCGCGCGCACGCTCGCGGGCGCGACCGGGTCGGCCTCGAACTTTGCTCAGGCCGTGGTCAGTTCGACCTCGCGCAGGAGTTCCGCGGCGACGGCCGCCTCATGGCGCTTGCCGGTCGGGGAGAGGGCGACGTACGCGGAGGTGAGGAAGAGGAAGGAGCCGAGCACGACGGCCAGCGGGAAGATGAACTCCGTGGCGGTCGCGCCGGGCAGGGCGGCGCTGCTGGGGGCGAGGTTGATGCTGACGGCCCACATCGCGGTGTAGTGCATGCTGCTGACCGCGAGCCCCATGACGAGGGCGGCGACGGCGGCCAGCACCGACCCGCGCACGATCAGCGTGAGGGTGAGCGCGGCGGTCGCGGCGACGACGGCGATCGCGACCGAGGCGATGACCAGGGTCGGGTCGTAGCCGATCCGGCCGTGCAGGTTGAGGGCGGCCATGCCGGTGTAGTGCATGGCGGCGACGCCGAGCCCGGCGCCGAGGCCGCCGAGGACGACCGACGTCACGCGCGAGCGGCCGTAGCCGGCGGTGAAGACGCCGGCCGCGACCACGCCGACGGCCATCAGCAGGCTGAGGACGGTGAGCGGGACGTCGAAGCGGATCGGGGTGCCGTCGACGCTGAAGCCCAGCATGGCGATGAAGTGCATGGTCCAGATGCCGGACCCGATGGCGAGGGAGGCCAGCAGCAGCCAGTTGCGTTTGGAGGCGCCGTCCGCCTCGAGTGCCCGGACGGTGCAGCGCAGTCCGAGCGCCGAGCCGACGCAGGCCATTGCATAGGAGAGGACGGGGGTGACCCATCCGGCGCTGAAGTGATCCATGTGCCCCATGGGGACTTCCTCTCGGCCGTGGCGCGAAACAGGGCGCGCTCACGCGGTACCGCCGGTAACAGCAGACGGGGGTCGGCTGATCATGCCATCCGCCACTGAGACGCAGACGGCGCGAAAGGGACCATGGAGATCAATGTTGAACATTAAGTCATCGTGACGTGGATTACACCTCTGCACGCATAAACATGCAGGTCAAAGCCATCCTCCCGCACTCCCCGAGTCCTTCACCTTGCCTTCCTCGTACCTCCACATCGCCCGCACGAGGTCTGAATCCGGCCACCCTTCGGGATCGAGCGGCCGCAGCCTGCGCTCGGCCTCCACACAGCGCGGATCGCCGCGCAGCGCGAGCCCGCGGGCGGCGTGCACCCGGGTCGCGCGCAGTTCGTCGTCGACGAGTCCGGCCAGCACGTCGGTGAGACCGGGCGCCTCCTCGCGGAGTTGCGTCAGCCAGTGGGCCGCGCGCTCGCGCACGGCGGGTTCGGGGTCCCGCGCCAGCGCGTACACGGCGTCCAGCTTGTGCCGGGGCATGCTCGTGAGCTCCCGGCGCAGGGTCTCCACCGCCTCGCGCCGCACCCGAGGATCCGGATGCCCGACGTACGACAGCCCGACGGCGTCGATCTCGTCGGACCGGTCCGAGTCCCCCGCCTCCTCGCTCAGCCCGCGCAGCACCTGGGCGAGCACCTCGGGGTCCCGTTCCTCCCGCGCCCAGGGCAGGAACACCTCGGACGCCTCCTTCTCGACCACCGTCGAGGACCGCGGGAACATCCCGCCGAACCCGATGACGAGACACCGCAGCACATCCGCGGCGAAGAGCCTGCGCAGCCGGTCGGGATGGTCGCGCAGCGCCTCCGCCGCCGCCCAGTCCTCGGCCCCTGGACAGCCGGCGAGGTGGACCACCGCATCGGTCCAGACCCCGTGGTCCCGGTCCGGACGGGTGAGCGCCCGCGCGAGCAGCTCGTCGAACGGCGCAGGCATCCGGAAACGCTCCTCCAGGACGGTCAGGACGCCGAGATGGCCGTCCCGGACGGTCCCGTCGCCGAGCGAGAAGCTCTCGTGGAAGGAGGTGCGCAGGGGCTCCTCCCACACCCGCCGCCGTTCGACCGGCCCGTCCGCGCCCGTGCTGCGGCGCAGCTCGGCCTCGATGTCGGCCTCGGCCCAGTACCGGGCGCGGGCGAGCAGTGCGGCGCGGGCGTCGGCGTCGAGGCGCACGAGTTCCGGCAGCAGCCGCACGCTCATCGTGGACGAGCCGCCGTCCACCGCCCGGGTCAGCGCGGTGTCGCCGCCGGGCAGTCCCGGATCCCCGCCCGGCACCCCGTCCAGCGGGCGCAGCGGATCGGCCCCGGCGTCCAGCAGCGCCTCGGCGACCGGTTCGTCGTAGGCGGCCACGGCCAGGCAGAGCAGCGGAACACCGTCCGCGGGGTCGCAGCGCTCGGGGTCGCCCCCGGCGTCCAGCAGCTCCCGCACCGCGTCCGCGTCCCCGCGCCGAACAGCCGCGACGAGTTCGGCCGACCCCATGCGCCACCTCCCCCACGCCGGCTCCCGACGGAACCGGCAGCCGAGGGATCCTAGGGC
Organism: Streptomyces sp. NPDC050263; assembly: GCF_040655955.1. Classification (NCBI taxonomy): domain Bacteria; kingdom Bacillati; phylum Actinomycetota; class Actinomycetes; order Kitasatosporales; family Streptomycetaceae; genus Streptomyces; species Streptomyces sp. NPDC050263. The sequence continues at coordinate 74,303 of NZ_JBFAKW010000002.1, forward strand.
GCGCAGGCCCTTCGAGGCAGCCGAATCAGCGGCCGCCGCCCTCGATCACCGTCGCGCCCGGTGCCGGACCCGACGCCAGGCGCACGCTCCTGCACGTGCCCGACGCGGTCAGCGCTTCCGCGATCTTCGCCGCGGAGGCGGCATCGCGGGCGAGGTGGGCGGTGGTCGGGCCCGAACCGGAGACGAGGGTGGCGAGGGCGCCGGCCGCACGGCCCGCGGCGAGGGTGTCGGCGAGTTCGGGGAAGAGGGACAGCGCGGCAGGCTGCAACTCGTTGGAGAGGGTGGCCGCCAGGGCGTCGGCGTCGCCCTTGGCGAGGGCGTCGAGGAGGTCGCGCGAGGCGACCGGATCGGGAATGTCCCGGCCCTCGGCCAGCCGGTCGAACTCCCGGAACACCGCCGGCGTCGACAGCCCCCGCTCGGCCATCGCGAACACCCAGTGGAAGGCGCCGCCAACCTCCAGGGCCGTCAGCCGCTCGCCGCGCCCGGTGCCGAGGGCCGCGCCGCCGACCAGGCTGAACGGCACGTCGCTGCCCAACTCGGCGCAGATCTCCAGGAGTTCGTCACGGGACGCGCCCGTGCCCCACAGCGCGTCGCAGGCCACCAGCGCGCCCGCGCCGTCCGCGCTGCCGCCCGCCATGCCGCCGGCCACCGGGATGTCCTTGGCGATGTGCAGGTGCACGTCGGCCGCGCGGCCGTACCGCTCGGCCAGGGCGAGCGCGGCCCGCGCCGCCAGGTTCGTGACGTCCAGGGGGACCTGGCCCGCGTCCGGGCCCGCGCAGGTGACGCGCAGTTCGTCGGCCGGGGTCACGGTGACCTCGTCGTACAGACCGACCGCGAGGAAGACGTTCGCCAGGTCGTGGAAGCCGTCCGCGCGGGCCGCGCCCACCGCGAGCTGCACATTGACCTTGGCGGGCACCCGTACGGTGACGCTCACTCGGAATCCTCGTCCTTGTCCTCGTCGATCTGCTTGTGCTCGGCGATGGCGGCGAACTCCTCGACCGAGAGGGCCTCGCCGCGGGCCTGCGGGGAGACGCCGGCCGCCACCAGGGCCGCCTCCGCCAGCGCCGCGGAGCCCGCCCACCCGGCGAGCGCGGCCCGCAGGGTCTTGCGGCGCTGCGCGAACGCCGCGTCGACGACGGCGAAGACCTCGCGCCGCGACGCCGTGGTCCTGATCGGCTCGGCCCGCCGCACCAGCGACACCAGCCCGCTGTCCACGTTCGGCGCGGGCCAGAAGACGTTGCGGCCGATCGCGCCGGCCCGCTTGACCTCCGCGTACCAGTTCGCCTTGACCGACGGCACACCGTACACCTTCGAGCCGGGCCCGGCGGCGAGCCGGTCGGCGACCTCCGACTGGACCATGACGAGGGTCCGCTCGATGCTCGGGAACATCTCCAGCATGTGCAGCAGCACGGGCACGGCCACGTTGTACGGCAGGTTCGCGACCAGCGCGGTCGGCACGGGCCCCGGCAGCTCGGTCACCTGCATGGCGTCGGAGTGCACCAGCGCGAAGCGCTCCGCGCGCCGCGGCATGCGCGCCGTGATCGTGGCGGGGAGCGCGCTCGCCAGGACGTCGTCGATCTCGACGGCCGTGACCCGGTCGGCGACCTCCAGCAGCGCGAGGGTGAGGGAGCCGAGCCCCGGGCCGACCTCGACGACCACGTCGTCGGGCCGGACCCCCGCGGTGCGGACGATCCGGCGGACCGTGTTCGCGTCGATCACGAAGTTCTGGCCGCGCTGCTTGGTGGGCCGCACGCCGAGGACGGCCGCCAGCTCACGGATGTCGGCGGGGCCCAGAAGGGCGTCGGAGGCGGGGCTGGTACTCACGTGACAAGGGTACGGGGCCGTACGGGCGCCTCCCGTCCCTCACCCGTGCAGCCGCTTCCCGCAGTGCGGCCAGGGGCTCGCCCCGCGTCGCACGTACAGCTTCTTCGCGCGAAACGTCTGCTCGGCCGCCGGTGCGTCCTGGGGGCGGCCGCTGCCGCCGAGGCTCTGCCAGGTGCGGGTGTCGAACTGGTACAGCCCGCCGTAGTTGCCCGAGGGGTCGACGGCGTTCGGCCGACCGCCCGACTCGCAGACCGCGAGCCCCTGCCAGTCCAGGCCGTCGGCGCCCTGCACGGACATCGGCAGCGGCTTCGTGCCGACCTTCACCACCTGCTCGCGCGGCTCGCGCACGACCTCGTCCCGGATCCGCCGCGGCTTCTGCCGCACGCCGTTGACCGTGCGCAGCGAGTACGTGATCCGCCGCAGGCCGGGCTGTCCGGCCCGCTCGACCGCCTCCGTGCCCTTGAACAGCGAGGGGTCGTCGGCGCGGCGCACCCGGAACGGGATCTGCTCCTCCCGCACCTCCTCGGCGCCGGTGATCCGCAGCACGGTGACCGTCTGTCCGTCGCGCGGGAAGCTGCCGGGCGCCACGGACGTGGTGTCCTGCCCGCGAAGGGTGATCCCGGCCGCCTGCACGGCCTCCTGCACGGTCGCCGCGTTGGTACGGACGGTGCGGGCCCGGCCGTCGGCCATCACCGTGACGGAGCGCTCGGTGCGCACGTCCAGCGCGAGCCCCGCCCGCCCGATGGTCTGGGCGCGCGAGACGGACATGTACGCGCCCTCCGCCCGCACCCCCAGCTGCTGGAGCGTCTCCTCCACCGTGCTCGCGGTCGTCCACAGATCGTGCCGCTGACCGTCGAGGGTGAGCCGGACGGGACGCCCGTAACGCACCGCGATCTCGTCGCCGCTGGCGAGCTCCGTGCCGGGGGCGGGCGCCACCACGTCGTGCGCGCCCACCCGCACGCCCTCCTCGGCCAGGAGTTCGCTCACGTCGTCGGCGAAGGTGTGCAGGGCGCGCGGCTTGCCGTCGACGGTCAGCTCGACCGCCTTGTCCTCGGCGACGAAGGCGGTGGTGCCGCCGGCCAGGAAGGCGACGACGAGCGCCTGCGGGAGCAGCCGGCGCATCGTGGACTCCGGGCGCTCGGCGGAACGCGTCCTGCGCCGACGCGCGGCCCGCCCTCCCCCGCCCGCACCGGTGCTCTGCCGCGGGAACAGCGGCTCGGACAGTTGCACGGTCTCGGGCAACTGGAGCGTCTCGGGCAGCTGGAGCGTCGGCTGCGGCGGAGCCTCGTAGGCCTCATGGGCCGCGTACGCCCCGTACTGCTCCTCGTACCGCTCCTCGTACCGCTCCTCGTGCTGCTCCTCGTACGCGGGCCGATAGGTGTCGTCGTAGGTGCCGGGGGCCGCGTACACGCCGTAGGCGACCGTCTCGGCGTTGTGCAGGTCCACGTACGGCCCGCCACCGCCGTACGGCTCGTACTCGAGGTGCTGGGAGTTGCTCACGCCGACACGCTCCAGGAGTGGGGTCCGGATCGGGCCCCCAGAACCTAGCGGAGTGACGGTCACTCTCCAAAGTGGCACGGCTACCGAGAGTTGTGTTCGAGCTGGTCGCCTCGGGGTCAGTAGCCGAACGCGCGTGCCGTGTTGGCGGCGAGTGCGGTGGCCAGGACGTCCTCGTCCAGGCCCCGGGCGGCGGCCATGGCGCGCACCGTGACCGGAATGAGATACGGGGCGTTCGGCCGTCCGCGGTAGGGCGCCGGGGTCAGGAAGGGCGCGTCGGTCTCCACCAGGAGCAGCTCCAGCGGGGCCACGGCGACGGCGTCCCGGAGCTGCTGGGCGTTCTTGAAGGTGACGTTGCCGGCGAAGGACATGAAGTACCCGGCGCGGGCGCAGATCTCGGCCATCTCGGCGTCGCCGGAGTAGCAGTGGAAGACGGTGCGCTCGGGGGCGCCCTCCTCCTTCAGCACGCGCAGGACGTCGGCGTGGGCGTCGCGGTCGTGGATGACCAGGGCCTTGCCGTGCCGCTTGGCGATCTCGATGTGGGCGCGGAAGGAGTCCTCCTGCGCCTCCTTGCCCTCGGGGCCGGTGCGGAAGTAGTCGAGTCCCGTCTCGCCGACGCCCTTGACGTGCGGAAGCGCGGCCAGGCGGTCGATCTCGGCAAGCGCCTGTTCGAGCGCCCCGGAGCCGCCCGGCTCACGCGTGCCCTGCCGCGACCAGCCGTCGGGGTCGCCGTGCACGATGCGCGGAGCCTCGTTCGGATGCAGGGCGACGGCGGCGTGCACGCTGTCGTGCGCCGCCGCCGTCTCGGCCGCCCACCGGGAGCCCCGTACGTCACAGCCGACCTGGACGACCGTCGTCACCCCGACCGAGGCGGCCTTCGCGAGAGCCTCCTCCACCGTCCCCGACTGCATGTCGAGGTGGGTGTGGGAGTCGGCGACCGCCACCCCGAGAGGAGCCGGAAGCGGCGGCGCGTCGGTCTTGTCGGAGTGCGAAGGCATGCCCCGATCCTACGAAACGGGCGCGGCGAAGCCGCGCGGCGGGCACCGGCCTTCCGGCCGAGCCCTCAGCCGGCCTTGCGGAACGGGTGCAGCAGGTCCGACAGATGCCAGTGGTGGTGCTCCCCCGGCCGGTCCCCGGACCGCTCCTCGGCCGCCGTCCGCACCGGCCCGGCCGTCGGGGGCACCGCGCGAGGCCGCGCAGCGCTCTGCACCGACGACACCTGCCCCGCCCGCATGATCCGCACGACGTGCCCCTCGCAGTTCTGGCACGCCGGCTGGCTGAGCGGCGACGGCACGACGCGGCCGTTCGCCACGTAGAGGACGAACTCGTGGCCGTCGGCGTCGGTGTGGTGCTCTATCTCGTACGACTGCTCCCAGCCGTGTCCGCAGCGCATGCACGCGAAGGAGTACGACTCGTCGACGACGGCGCTCGCGCCGCTGCGGAGGCCGGTCTGCCCTGTGATCTCACTCATGCCAGCTCCTGTGGAAGCGAGGGACGGGTGCCGTCCCTGTCACCCAGTGGACTCCTCGGCCGGGGTGAACGCAGCAGGCCTGTGCACTGTTGGAGGCGATTTGGGCTTTCCTTGCCGAACGGGCCTCGCGCAGGGGGTCGGACTTTGCCTTCGGCGACAGCCCTTTGCCCGCACATGGGGCGCACGCTCAGACGGCATGCGCCCTGCTCAGAGGGGGTGTGCGCCGGGCGTGAGCCCCTTCACGACCGCGCGGTGACAGCCGTCACAGAGCCCCGGCGTTCTTCGCCGCGACCACCGCGTCGAACACCTCCCGCTTGGGCAGACCGGCCTCCGCCGCCACCGCCACGATGGCCTCCTTGCGGCGCTCGCCCGCCTCCTCGCGCACCCGCACCCGCCGCACCAGCTCCGCCGCGTCGAGCTCCTCGGGCCCGCGCTCGGGCGCCCCGGTGACGACGACGGTGATCTCGCCGCGCACGCCCTGCGCTGCCCACTGGGCGAGCTCGCCGAGCGGCCCGCGCCTGACCTCCTCGTAGGTCTTGGTCAGCTCGCGGCACACGGCGGCCCGCCGGTCCGCGCCGAACACCTCGGCCATCGCGGCGAGGGTGTCGTCCAGCCGGTGGGGGGCCTCGAAGTAGACCAGCGTCCGGCGTTCCTCGGCGACCTCGCGCAGCCGCGACAGCCGTTCACCCGCCTTCCGCGGCAGGAACCCCTCGAAGCAGAACCGGTCGACGGGCAGTCCGGACAGCGCCAGCGCGGTGAGCACCGCGGACGGGCCGGGGACGGCGGTGACCTTGATGTCCTGCTCCACGGCCGCCGCGACCAGCCGGTACCCGGGGTCGGAGACCGACGGCATCCCGGCGTCGGTGACGAGCAACACCCGCTTGCCGCCGACGAGTTCCTCGACCAGCTCGGGGGTGCGGGCGGACTCGTTGCCCTCGAAGTACGACACCACCCGGCCCTTGGGCGTCACGCCCAGCGCCTGGGTCAGCCGCCGCAGCCGGCGCGTGTCCTCGGCGGCGATCACGTCGGCGCCGGTCAGCTCCTCGGCGAGCCGGGGCGGGGCGTCGGAGACGTCGCCGATGGGCGTCCCGGCGAGGACGAGGACTCCGGGCGGGGTTCCGGGCGGGGTTCCGGGCGTGGTTCGGGGCATGGCTGTCACGTTTCCATCCTCCCAGGGGGACGGACACGGGACTCACACAGCCGTGTTCCCTACGATGGCGCGGTGACCAGTACCGCGTCCTCCACGGACTCCACGGACTACCGGCCGGGCCGGCCGCCGCACGATCAGCGGCCGACATGGCAGCAGCGACTGCGGCGTTTCGGATACACGGCGGATCCCTCCGCCGACGTCCGGGAGCGGCTGATGCCACCGTTCGCGCAGCCCAGCCCGCGGTTGTGGCAGGCGCTCGGCATCCCGCACGGGTGGGCGGACCGGATCGCGCGCTGGTCCTCCTGGATCGGCCCGCTGCTGGTCACGCTGCTGGCGGGCGTGATCCGGTTCTGGCACCTGGGCAGCCCGAAGAAGGTGATATTCGACGAGACGTACTACGCCAAGGACGCGTGGGCGGTCGTCCACCGCGGATTCGAGGTCAACTGGCCCAAGACCACCGACGCCCTGCTCGCCAAGGGCGGCGACGTCTCGATCCCGACGGACGCGGCGTACGTGGTGCATCCGCCGGTCGGCAAGTACGTCATCGGGCTCGGCGAGCTGATGTTCGGGTTCGATCCGTTCGGCTGGCGCTTCATGACGGCCGTCCTCGGGACCCTCTCCGTGCTGCTGCTGTGCCGGATCGGCCGCCGGATCTTCCGCTCCACCTTCCTCGGCTGTCTCGCGGGCGCGCTGATGGCGGTCGACGGGCTGCAGTTCGTGATGAGCCGCACCGCGCTGCTCGACGGCGTGCTGATGTTCTTCGTGCTGGCCGCGTTCGGCTGCCTGGTGGCCGACCGGGACTGGGCGCGCCGCAAACTCGCCGACGCGCTCCCGCCGGACGTGGACGGCCGCTACCGCCCCGACGCGCACCTCGCCGAGACCACCCGCATCGGCTGGCGGCCCTGGCGCTGGGGCGCGGGCCTGATGCTGGGCCTGGCCATCGGCACGAAGTGGAACGGCCTGTACATCCTGGTCGCGTTCTGCCTGATGGCGGTGTTGTGGGACGTCGGCTCGCGCAAGGTGGCGGGCGCCCAGCACCCGTACCTGGCGGTGCTGAAGCAGGACACGCCGCTGGCGTTCCTGTCGACGGTCCCGGTCGCGCTGGCCGTCTACCTGGTGTCGTGGACCGGCTGGATCCGCTCCTCGGCCGACGGCTCCGGCGGCTACTACCGCAACTGGGCGGCCACCGACGGCAAGGGCGGCAACTGGACCTGGCTCCCGGACTGGCTGCGCAGCCTGTGGCACTACGAGCACGAGGTGTACGAGTTCCACACCCACCTCACCTCGCCGCACACGTACCAGTCGAACCCGTGGAGCTGGCTCGTCCTGGGCCGCCCGGTCTCCTACTTCTACGAGTCCCCCGCCCCCGGCGTGGACGGCTGCCCGACGGACGCGGGCGAGAAGTGCGCCCGCGAGGTCCTGGCCATCGGCACCCCGCTGCTGTGGTGGGCGGCCTGCTTCGCGATCCTGTTCGTGCTGTGGCGCTGGCTCTTCCGCCGCGACTGGCGCGCGGGCGCGATCGCCTGCGGCATCGCGGCCGGCTACCTGCCGTGGTTCATGTACCAGGAACGCACGATCTTCTTCTTCTACGCCGTCGTCTTCCTGCCCTTCCTGTGCCTGGCGGTGGCGATGATGATCGGCGCCCTCGTCGGCCCACCGGGCTCGACCGACACCCGCCGGGTCGCGGGAGCCACGGGCGCGGGCGTCCTCGTCCTGCTCATCGCCTGGAACTTCATCTATTTCTGGCAGCTCTACACGGGGCAGGCGATCCCGATCGACGACTGGCGATCGCGGATGTGGCTGGACACCTGGGTCTAGTGCCGGGGCAGGCAACGTTTGCCCGTCAAGGAGCGGCGTCCGGTGCGTGCTCTCGGTGTGCCGGCCGGAAGTCCTCGTACTGGACGTACTTGGGCTTTCGGCCGGTGCGGCGAGAGTGCGTGCCGGGCGTCGCGACGGGGCGAACGTTGCCTGCCGCGGCACTAGCCCGGGGGACACGACCGACGGCTCGGGCGATGCCGGTGGGACGCGGGGCTGGGAAACACCGGGGTGTGCCTCTGATAATGCAGCCATGGATCAGGGGATTGCCGCGGTCCTCGCCGGTGTGGCGGGTCTTGCCGGAGCCGGCATCGGCGGCCTGGCCACGGCCTACGGGGCCCGCATCGGGGCTCAGAAGTCGATGGAAGCCGTGCAGGTGCAGGTGCGCAAGCAGTCCGAGGCGGAGCACCTGCACTGGGCCCGGGAACAGCGCAGGCAGACGTGCATCGCCCTCACCGACACGTTCGGCTTGTTCGCAAGGTCGGTCGTCTCCTGCAATGCGTTCATCTACGACAGACGGCCTCTCCCTCTGGAGGAGATCGACAGGATCACAGCCGAAGCGCAGTCACTGGTCATCCAGAGGGGACACGTCGAGCTGTGGGGTCCGCTGCCGCTCACCGAGGCGGCCACCGCCCTCACCGACGCGGCGGAGGAGCTGCGTCGCTCGACTCAGCAGTGGCCGGCCGTCCTCGACCGCAACCATCAGAGCGAGATGACCCGATACATCCGTGAGCATCGCAGCAGGGTGCGCCCCCTCAAGGACTTGAGGGTGAGGTTCACGAGCGTCGCCCACCGCATCCTCACCGAGCCGGCCTGAGCAGGAACCGCATGCCCTGGCGGTCGCGGCTGCGGCTGGCTAGCTTCTTCGGCATGACTGAGGGAGAGGCGGCTCTCATCGCCGCGGGGGTATCTCTGATCGTCGGGGTCGTCACCGTCGCGACATCGGTTCTCGTCGCCCGCATACAGGCGCGGCAGGCCATCGAGCTCAAGCGCGAGGATCTGCGGACCGAGTACATGGCGGAGGCGGCGATCCGGCGGCTCCTCCAGCACACCCGGTTCAGGAAGCGGTCGTTCGGAGCGATCAAGGAACGGATCGGCGACGGGTTCGACGACACGGAACTGCGCAAGCTGCTCGTTCGCGCGGGCGCGGTGCGGCTCCCGGACCCGAGGCGGGAGGGCAGGGAGCTCTGGGGGCTCGTCGAGCGCAATGAGGACGAGCTCAACTGACGGACGAGCTCGGCTGACGGACGAGCTCGGCTGACGGACGAGCTCGGCTGACCGGCCCGCGAAGGCCGGTACCGGGACGGCGATCCTGGTCGATGACCGATGTTCGCGTATGTGACTGGATACGCGGGTCTAACGATTCAGGAAACTCCTGCCTCAATCGCCGCCCCTTGCCCTTACTGTGAGCCTGAGCAGAGCTTTCTGAACGCGTTCAGAAATGCCCGGATCCGCTCAGGGCGGGGAGGGCGACAACGGGGAGGGTGCACAGCATGCGCAAGGGGGCCAAGGCAGTCATAGTCGGCTCGGTCTTCACCGTGATGGTGGGCGGAGCCGGGTACGGCGCCTTCAACATCGTCAACGCGCTGAACGGGAGCGGCGGAGGCGGCGGCACGGCCGGATCGAGCGAGCCGGCGGTCGTGAAGACCGGGCCGCCGAGCGGTTCCGAGGTCAAGGACACCAGCACCAAGTTCTTCGCCGCCTGGGAGAAGGGGCAGGCCGCGGCGGCCGCCCAGCTCACCGACAACGCGGCGAAGGCCGAACCGCTGCTGACCTCGTACGGCGAGGCCGCGCACATCACCGGAGTGAAGATCACACCGGGCGCGGCCGTCGGCGACAGCGTGCCGTTCAGCGTGCGGGCGACGGTGTCCTACGGGGGGAAGTCCAAACCGCTCGCCTACAAGAGCGAGTTGACGGTCGTACGGGGCGTCACCACCGGGAAGGCGCTGGTGGACTGGGAGCCGTCGGTCGTCCATCCCGAGCTGAAGAGCATGGACGACACCCTGGTGACGGGCGCGTCGTCGGCGCCGCCGATCGAGGCCGTGGACCGGGACGGCAACGTGCTGACGAAGGAGAAGTACCCCTCCCTGGGGCCGATCCTGGACCAGCTGCGCGCCAAGTACGGCGACAAGGCGGGCGGCACGGCCGGCGTCGAGCTGGCGATCAGACACGCCACCCCGGACACCGCCGACACCCCGCTGCTGACCCTCGCCGAGGGCAAGGCGGGCAAGCTGCCCACCACTCTCAGCGCGGGCGTGCAGGCGGCCGCGGAGAAGGCCGTGACGAAGTACGCCCAGTCGTCGGTGGTGGCCGTCAAGCCGAGCACCGGCGAGGTCCTCGCGGTCGCCAACAACCGGACGGACGGCTTCAACGCCGCGTTCCTGGGCGAGGTCGCGCCCGGCTCCACCATGAAGATCATCAGCTCGGCCACCCTCATCGACAACGGGCTCACCACCGCGAGCGGACCGGCGCCGTGTCCGTCGTCGGCCGTGTCGGAGAGTCAGACCTTCCAGAACATCAAGGGCATGAAGCCGAACGAGAACGCGACGCTCTCCGAGAGCTTCGCCCGCTCCTGCAACACCGCGTTCGTGAAGTTCGCGGACGAGGTGAAGGTCGACTCGCTGACGAACGAGGCCCGCGACCGCTTCGGGATCGGCCTCGACTGGCAGACCGGCATCCCGTCCTTCGACGGCTCCGTCCCGGCCGCCGGCGGCCCGGACACCGCGGCCGGCCTGATCGGTCAGGGCAAGGTCCAGATGAACCCGCTGAACATGGCCTCGGTCACGGCGACCGCGATGACGGGCGCCTTCCGGCAGCCGGTGATCGTGCCGCTCAGCCTCGACGACCGCACCCCGGCCAAGGCGAGCGGACTTTCGTCGGGCACCGTGCAGCAGCTGCGCTCGATGATGAACCGGACCGCGACGAGCGGCACCGCCGCCGAGGTGATGGCCGGGCTGAAAGGCCGGATCGGCGCGAAGACCGGCTCCGCCGAGGTCGACGGGAAGGCCACGTCCGACAGTTGGTTCACCGGGTACCGCAACGACATCGCCGCGGCCGCGATGACCCAGGGCGGCGGCCACGGCGTCGACGCGTCCGGCCCGATCGTGGCGCAGGTGCTGCGCGCGGGGTGACCCGGAGCCGGGGGTGGCCTGAACCGAACATGGGTGGCTGACGTCACACGTGACGTCACCCCCACAGGACGGGACTCTAGGGTGGTAGCCGTCGTTGGGGTCAGTGAGGGCAACGAGGGCAGCGGGGCTGGGGGGAAAGCCCCTGGGGATCCGGAGGATCTGGCAGTGGGCAAGAGAAGGCGTGTCGAAGAGCAGCGCAGGAAGCGGCGTCCCGCCGTGGCCGGCGGCATGATCGCCGTCGTGGTCGGCGGGGCCGGGTTCGGCGTCTACGCGCTGTACGCGGGCGGCGCGGCGGCCGACGAGGGCTCGGCCGTGGCGGCCAACGGCAGCCAGGTGCCGAGGGTCCGGGCCGACGCGCCGTCGGCGGCCGAGGCGAAGTCCGCCGCCGCGCAGTTCCTGACGGCGTGGCAGCAGGGCAAGGTGACCCAGGCGGCCGCCGCCACGGACGACACCACGGCCGCCACCGCCCTGCTGACCGGCTACACCAAGGACGCCCACATCACCGGCGTCACCCTCACCGCGGGCAAGGCCACCGGCGCCAAGATCCCGTTCTCCGTGAAGGGCACGGTCAAGTACAAGGACGTCAGCAAGCCGCTGGCGTACTCCAGCGCCCTGACCGTCGTCCGCAACGCCAAGAACGGCAAGGCGCAGGTCGACTGGCACGCGTCGGTCGTCCACCCGGACCTCCAGGACGGCGACACGCTCGTCACCGGCGAGGCCGGCACCCCGCCGGTCAAGGCCGTGGACCGGGACGGCGGGGAGCTGACGACCGCCGAGTACCCCTCGCTGGGCACGGTGCTGGACGGGCTGCGGGAGAAGTACGGCAAGAAGGCCGGCGGCAAGGCGGGCGTGGAGCTCCAGGTCGTGCGCGGCAAGGCGGCCAAGGCGAAGAAGGCCTCCGACAAGACGCTGCTGGAGCTCAGCAAGGGCACGCCGGGCACGGTGAAGACCACGCTGAGCCCGACCCTCCAGGCGGCGGCCGAACGGCAGGTGGCGGCCACCGCGCGCTCGTCGGTCGTCGTGCTGCGGCCCTCCACGGGCGAGATCCTCGCGGTGGCCAACGCGGGCAAGGGCTTCAACACCGCGTTCAACGGCTCGCTCGCGCCCGGCTCCACGATGAAGGTCATCACGTCGTCGCTGCTCATCGAGAAGGACCTGGCGTCGGCGGACAAGGTGCACCCCTGCCCGAAGACGTTCACCTACGGCGGCTGGAAGTTCCACAACGACGACGACTTCCAGATCGACGGCGGCACCTTCAAGGCGAGCTTCGCGCGCTCCTGCAACACCGCCTTCATCAGCCAGGCCCCCGAGCTGAGCAACGACAGCCTGACCAAGCAGGCGCAGCAGGTGTTCGGCCTGTCCATGAACAACTGGGCCATCGGCGTGCCGTCCTTCGACGGTTCGGTGCCGGTGCAGTCGGCGGCCCAGATGGCGGCCTCGCTGATCGGCCAGGGCGGGGTCCGGATGAACCCGCTGAACATGGCGTCGGTCGCCGCCACGGTCAAGTCGGGTTCCTTCCACCAGCCGTACCTGGTCGCTCCGTCGATGGACGGCCGCACGCTGGCGACGGCCTCGCGCACGATGTCGTCGTCGACGCTGTCGCAGCTGCGGGAGCTGATGAACTACACGGCCGCGGCCGGCACCGCCGCCGATGCGATGTCCGGTCTGGGCCCCGACTACGGCGCGAAGACGGGCTCGGCGGAGGTCGACAACCAGGACAAGCCCAACGGCTGGTTCACCGCCTACCGCGGCGACCTGGCGGCCGCGGGCGTCGTCCAGGCGGGCGGCCACGGCGGCGACACGGCGGGCCCGATCGTGGCGGCCCTGCTGAAGCTGGGCGGCTGAGCCGCGGCCGTCAGGGGTGACCGGTCAGGGGGTGACCGGTCAGGGGGGTGACCCGCTAGTGGGTCACCGGCTGCGCCGTGGCCAGATAGGTGCGGCGCAGGAACCGCAGCAGCGTCTTGGACTCGAACTGCACGACCGAGACGCCCTGCGAGGAGTGGAACTCGACAACGGCCTGTACGCGCCCCAGCGGCCACACCCGCACCTCGCCGGTGCCGGTCGGGGCGCGCAGGCCCTGTTCGAGGAGGGTGCGGGAGAACGTCCACTCATGGCGGTCGGGCAGTCCGACGCGCACCGCTCGGGGATCGTCCTCCGGGTCGTAGCGCAGGATGACGGGCACTGATTCGCGTTCGTCCTCGGCCTGATCGGCGTCGGTGACGATGTGGGCTCGCGCGTACTGTTCGACTACAGACATCGGCCGACCCTCTCACGCAGCGTTACCTGTGCGGAAGCTGTGCGTCCGCTCCCCTCCCAATGTCCCATATTCTGCGGAATACGCTTCCTCTCGCAGGCGTATCTCACATGTGCGATACGGGAGCGGCGCGGGAGCGGCGCGGGAGCGGCGCGGGAACCGGATGCGAGCAACAAGCTCCTCGCTCTTGCGAACGGTTCGCATTAAGCCACTATCATCGTCGGGTGCACGTACCCGACGGATTCATCAACGCCCCGACCTCCGCCGCCGCCGGAGTCGTCGCCGCCGGCGCCATCGCCGTGGCCCTGCGCGGCGCGCGCCGCGAGCTCGACGAGCGCACGGCGCCGCTGGCCGGCCTCGTCGCGGCGTTCATCTTCGCCGTGCAGATGCTGAACTTCCCCGTCGCCGCGGGCACCAGCGGCCATCTGCTGGGCGGCGCGCTGGCCGCGATACTCGTCGGCCCCTTCACCGCGGTCCTCTGCGTCTCCGTGGTGCTGTTGATGCAGGGCATCCTCTTCGCCGACGGCGGCCTGACCGCGCTCGGCGTGAACATCACCGTCATGGCCTGTGTCACGACGGTCGTCGCGTACACCGTCTTCCGCGGCCTGGTGAAGGTGCTGCCGCGCGCCCGCCGCTCGGTGACCGGGGCCTCCTTCGCCGCCGCGCTCCTGTCCGTCCCGGCCGCGGCTCTCGCCTTCACCTTCATCTACTGGATCGGCGGGACCACCGACATCCCGATCGGCAAGGTCGCCACCGCGATGGTCGGCGTGCATGTGCTGATCGGCATCGGCGAGGCCACGATCACCGCGCTCACCGTGGGCGCCGTCATCGCCGTACGGCCGGATCTCGTCCATGGCGCGCGCGGCCTCACGCAGAAGCTTCGGTTGCGCGTGAACGGCGACCTCGTGGACGCGCCCGCCGCCGAGGAGCCGCGCACGGCGCCCGTGGCGGCGCGCGCCTCCCGGCGCACGCTGTGGGTGACCGGCCTGGTCGCCTCCCTCGTACTGGCCGGCTTCGTCAGCTTCTACGCCTCCGCGAACCCCGACGGCCTGGAGAAGGTCGCCGCCGACAAGGGCATCGACGAGAAGGTCGAGGAGCACGCGGCCGCCGACTCGCCGCTCGCCGACTACGGCGTCAAGGACGTCGACAACGCCCGCCTGTCCGGCGGCCTCGCCGGGATCATCGGCGTCGGTGTGACCGTCGTCGCGGGCACCGGCGTGTTCTGGGCGGTCCGCAGGCGCCGGGCGGACGACGTGTCCCCGGCGAGCACGAGCGTCTGAGATGGGCGCGGGACACGCACACCGGCTCTACCGGCACGGGCACTCGCCCGTGCACGCCCTGCCGCCGCACACCAAGCTCGCCGCCGCCTTCGGCTTCGTGGTCGTCGTGGTGTCGACGCCCCGCGAGGCGATGTGGGCGTTCGGCCTGTACGCCGTCCTGCTGGCGTTCGTCGCGCATCGCGCGCGCGTGCCGGCCGGTTTCCTGCTGAAGCGGCTGCTGATCGAGGTGCCGTTCGTCGCGTTCGCCGTGCTGATGCCGTTCGTGGCGGAGGGCGAGCGGGTGGACGTCCTCGGGCTGTCCCTCAGCGTCAACGGGCTGTGGGGGGCCTGGAACGTCCTCGCGAAGGGCACGCTGGGCGTCGCCGCCTCCGTCCTCCTGGCGTCCACCACGGAGCTGCGGGAACTCCTCCTCGGCCTCCAACGTCTGAAGCTGCCCCCGCTGCTGGTGCAGATCGCGTCCTTCATGATCCGCTACGGCGACGTCATCGCGGACGAGATGCGGCGCATGCGGATCGCGCGGGAGTCGCGCGGCTTCGAGGCGCGGGGCGTTCGGCACTGGGGGGTGCTCGCGAAGTCGGCGGGCGCGCTGTTCATCCGCTCCTACGAACGCGGCGAGCGCGTCCACCTGGCCATGGTCAGCCGCGGGTACGCCGGTTCGATGCCGGTCATCGACGAGGTGACCGCGTCCCGGGCGCAGTGGTCGTACGCGCTGACCCTCCCGTTCGCCGCCGTCGTCGTCTGCGTGTTGGGATGGGCCCTGTGAGTACTGCTTCCCTCGAGGTCTCGGGCCTCGCCTTCGCCTACCCCGACGGCCACCAGGCCCTGTTCGGCGTGGACTTCTCCGTCGCGCGCGGGGAACGCGTCGCGCTGCTCGGGCCGAACGGCGCCGGCAAGACCACCCTCGTGCTGCACCTCAACGGCATCCTGACCGGCGGCGCGGGCACGGTGACGGTGGCCGGTCTGCCCGTCGGCAGGCAGCACATGGCGGAGATCCGGCGGAGGGTCGGCATCGTCTTCCAGGACCCGGACGACCAGCTGTTCATGCCGACCGTCCGCGAGGACGTCGCGTTCGGACCGGCCGCGGCCGGACTGAAGGGCGCGGAGCTCCAGGCGCGGGTCGACCACGCGCTCGCGCAGGTCGGCATGGGCGAGTTCAAGGACCGTCCGCCGCACCACCTCTCCTTCGGCCAGCGGCGGCGCGTGGCCGTCGCGACGGTGCTCGCGATGGAGCCGGAGATCCTCGTCCTGGACGAGCCGTCCTCCAACCTCGACCCCGCCTCGCGCCGCGAACTGGCCGACATCCTGAGGTCGTTGGACGTCACGGTGCTCATGGTCACGCACGACCTGCCCTACGCCCTGGAGCTGTGCCCACGGGCCCTGATCCTGAGCGAGGGCGTGATCGCGGCGGACGGCCGGACCGGCGAGCTGCTCGCCGACGACGCCCTCATGCGCGCCCATCGCCTGGAGCTGCCCTTCGGGTTCGACCCGCGCTCCGCGACAATGGACGCGTGACGAACCAGGCACCCCCCGCCGAGGCGCCCGTCGCCGACGGCTCACTGCGCCTCGACGACCAGCTGTGCTTCGCGCTGTACGCGGCCCAACGCGCCGTGACGGCCGCTTACCGGCCGCTCCTGGACGAGCTGGGCCTCACCTACCCCCAGTACCTCGTGCTGCTGGTCCTGTGGGAGCGCGGCGAGACGACCGTCAAGGAGCTGGCCTCCGCGCTGCGGCTCGACTACGGCACGATGTCGCCGCTGCTGAAGCGGCTGGAGGCGGCGGGTCTGGTGCGCCGGGAGCGCTCGGCGCGGGACGAGCGCACAGTGCTGGTCGCGTGCACCGGGCGCGGCGAGGAACTGAAGGGGCGCGCGGAACGGGTGCCCGCCGGACTGCTCGCGTCGACGGGGCTGGAGATGACGGAGGTCGCGCGGTTGCGCGCGGAGCTGCGGGGGCTCGCGGAGCGGGCGCAGGGCGCGGCGGAACGCGCCCGCTGAGCCACCCCCTGGTACCACCCTCCCGGTGTCCGCGGCCCTCACCTGAAGTTACCCGCGGTTACTACCCCCTGGTAAACAAGCGCCTCCGTACCGGCCGATACCTTGTGCACGATGTAATTCGGGGAAGAACGTGGGGGAGGTACCGCCGTGACCGAAGGCTCCGCCGTCGATGCTGCCGTCGAGGCCGTCGACACCCGTCCGACGAAGATCATGTACGTCGCCGAGGCGACCGCGCACGGAGGTCGCGACGGATATGTGACCAGCCAGGACGGCCAGATCGAGCTGAAGGTGGCGATGCCGCCGCAACTGGGCGGCGACGGCAACGGCACCAACCCCGAGCAGCTCTTCGCGGCCGGCTACAGCTCCTGCTTCCACAACGCGCTGATCCTCGTCGGCAACCGGGCCGGCTTCGACCTGACCGGGTCGACGGTGGCGGCGAAGGTCGGCATCGGCCCGAACACGACCAAGGGATACGGCCTGGCGGTCGCCCTCAGCGTCTCGCTCCCGGTCCTGGACCCCCAGATCGCGGCGAAGCTGGTGGACGCGGCCCACCAGGTCTGCCCGTACTCGAACGCCACCCGCGGGAACATTGACGTAACGATCCTGCTTGGCTGAAGGGGAGCCCGGCGGCGAGACGAGGAGTGCGGACGTGAACGTGAACGGCGTGGTGGCCGAGGGCTTCGAGCCGGTCCGGGAGGCGTTCGCGGCGAACTTCGAGACGCTCGGGGACCGGGGCGCGGCGGTGGCCGTCTACCGGGACGGGCACAAGGTCGTCGACCTGTGGGCCGGCACGAAGGACGTCGACGGCACGGCCCCCTGGGAGCGCGGCACCGCGCAGATCGTGCGCTCGGCGACCAAGGGCGTCGCCGCCGCCGTCCTCCTGCTGCTGCACCAGCGCGGTGAGCTGGATCTGGACGCGCCCGTCGGAAGGTACTGGCCGGAGTACAAGACCGCGGGCAAGGAGCGGACGCTCGTGCGGCACGTTCTCGCGCACCGCGCGGGCGTGCCCGTGCTGGACCGCCCGCTGACCCCCGCCGAGGCCGCCGACCCCGAACTCGGCGCGGCGGCGGTGGCCGCGCAGCCGCCGGCCTGGGAGCCCGGGACGGACCACGGGTACCACGCGCAGACCTACAGCTGGCTGACCGGCGAGCTGGTGCGCCGGATCACCGGGCGGCCCATCGGGGAGTGGATCGCGCAGGAGGTGGCCGGCCCGGTGCGCGCGGACCTCTGGCTCGGGCTGCCCGCGGCGGCCGCCGCGCGCGTGGGACGGGTGGGACACGTGGACGCGCCCGTCCGGGCCGGGGCCCTGCGGACCCGGCCCAAGCAGGCCGTCGCCGACGCCTACGCCGACCCCGCCTCCCTCACCCGCCGCGCCTTCGCCGCGATCACCCCGCTCCCCGACGAGAACGACCCGGCCTACCGCGCCGCCGCCCTGCCCGCGTCCAACGGCATCGCCACCGCCGACGGCCTGGCCCGCTTCTACGCGTCGCTGATCGGCGAGGTGGAGGGCGGCGGGGTACGGCTGTTCCGGCCGGAGACGGTGGAACTCGCGCGCGGGGAACAGTCGTCCGGCCCGGACCGGGTGCTCGTGGTGAACACCCGGTTCGGCCTCGGCCACATGCTGCACGGCGCCGCGTCCCCGCTGCTGTCCCCCGGCGCCTTCGGCCACCCGGGCCGCGGCGGCGCCCTCGGCCTGGCCGACCCGGAGTCCGGGATCGCGTTCGGCTATGTGACGAACGGCTTCAGGACGAGCGTGACGGCGGACCCGAGGGCGCAGGCGCTGCTGAGAGCGGTAGGGACGGCGGCGGCAGCGGCCCGCTGACGCTCCCCCGCCTCATACGTTGATCGAGTGGGACGTCCGTCCCGACGCGCCGTCGATCTCCATGTGGGCCTTGGTGAGCAGCTGCATGGCGATCTCGTTGAGGGCGCGGGCGCCGGCGATCTCCTCGCCGACCCGGGGCTGGTTGTCGTCCACGTTGTGCCGACTGGCGTGCCCCTGGGACCGGACCTCGGTCCCGTCGGGCAGCCGTACCAGCGCGGCCGCGCGCGTGTGCCGTTCATCCTCCTCGAACTCCAGCTCGACATGCCATCCGACAGTGGTGTGCATCATGACGATCGCCTCCGGAACTCCTGTGTCTCCAGGGTGCTCCTCCGCGCGGTCGCCCGCAGTTCAGGACGGGGGCGGGTCAACCCGTGTGCAGCATCAGCCCGATCCCGACGACGACAAGACCCGCGGCGACGAGCCGGGGCGCACCGAACCGTTCCTTGAAGAACAGGGCGCCGATGGCCGCGCCGACGATGATCGACGATTCGCGCAACGCCGCGATCGGCGCCAGTTCGGCGCGGGTCTGGGCCCACAGGACGAGGGCGTACGCGAGGACGGACAGGGCGGCCCCGAGAAGGCCGACGGCGGCGAAGGGGCGCAGGAGGGCGACGGTCCGGCCGCGCCAGCGGTGGACGGCGTAGGCCGGGACGACGAAGCCCTGCACCGCCATCAGCCAGGCGATGTACCCCAGGGAGGACCCCGAGGCGCGGACGCCCAGGCCGTCGACGACGGTGTACGAGGCGATGGTCAGACCGGTCGCCAGCGCGGCCCCGATCGCCGCCCAGTCGGGCCGCCGGCCGCGCAGACCCCACAGGGCGACGCCGGTCAGCCCCGCGCAGGACACGGCGATGCCGGCCGCCGCCCAGCCGTCGGGCACCTCGTGCGCGAAGACGGCGGCCAGGACGGTGACGACGAGAGGCGCGGAGCCGCGCGCGATCGGGTACGCCTGCCCGAAGTCGCCGAGCCGGAACGACCGCATGAGCAGGGCGTAGTAGGCGATGTGGATGAGCGAGGAGAGGAGCAGGTACGGCCAGGCGGCCGCCGCCGGGAACGCCGTGAACGGCGCGAGCGCGAGCCCGATGAGCATGCCGCCGCCCGCGATCAGCGTGAACCCGACGAGTTTGTCGGTGATCCGGTGGGCGATGGCGTTCCAGCCTGCGTGGGTGACCGCGGCGACCAGGACGGCCGTGGTGACCAGCGGGGTCACGCGGTGCGCTCGCGGACGTCCACGAGGGTGGCGTCGGCGTGCGCGACGAGATCCGCCGGGGCCATCGGGAACACGGTGTGCGGGGTGCCCGCGGCGGCCCATACGACGTCATGGGCGAGGAGGCTGCGGTCGGCCAGCACCTTCGTGCGGGTGCGGTGCCCGAAGGGCGGGACGCCGCCGATCGCGTAGCCGGTCGTCTCGCGTACGACGTCGGCGGCGGCCCTGGTGACCTTCGCGGCGCCGAGTTCCCCGCGCACCAGCTCCACGTCGACCCGGGAGGCCCCGTCCATCAGCACCAGCACCGGCACGCCGTCCGCCGCGAAGATCAGCGACTTGCAGATCTGACTCAGCTCGCACCCGATCGCCGCGGCCGCCTCGGCGGCGGTCCGGGTCGCCTCGGGGAAGCTGCGCGTCGGAAGGCCGGCCAGGCCGAGGGTGCGGAGGGCTTCGGCGAAACGGGGGTGCGCGGCAGACGTCGTCATGCGGGCACGCTAACGGCCGGCGCAGGGGGCAGGCGAGCGGATTGCGCGCGCGACGAAGTGCCGTCAGGCGTCGAAGCTGTGGCGTGAGGCCTCGATGTGGCCGAGGTGGCGGTGGGTCCATTCGCACATCGCGTCGACCGTCGCGCGCAGGCCCCGGCCCGCCGCGGTGAGGGTGTACTCGACGCGCGGTGGCACGGTGGGGTGCACGGTCCGCTCGACGAGGCCGTTGCGCTCCAGCATGCGGAGGTTCTGGGTGAGCATCTTGTGGCTGATGCCCTCGACCTCGTCCCGCAACTCGCTGAAGCGGAGGGTGCGTTCGCCGAGGCCCTCGATGATCAGGAGCGCCCACTTGTTGGCGACGTCCGAGAAGATCTCGCGCGCGAGGGAGTCGGCGCGCCTGAGATCCGCCATTTCCTCGGGCGTGCCCTTGAACTGCTTGGTCACCATCAGGTTCCCCAGTCACCGAAAAGTGCGTTCTTCCATGTCAGCAGCCACTCTCTTACGGTTCCCCAGTAACCACAAGAGAGCACGGAAGCAGGCGACGTCATGCCCATCACCCTGATCAACCCCGCCGGACTGCCGAAGATCGACGTCTACCGGCAGGTGTCGGTCGCGTCCGGTTCGAAGCTGGTCTTCGTCGCCGGACAGGTCTCCGGGGACGCCGACGGAGTCACGGTCGGCGAAGGCGATCTCGCGGCGCAGGTCGAGCAGTGCTACCTCAACGTCGGGACGGCCCTGGCGGCGGCCGGCGCCTCCTTCGACGACGTGGCGAAGCTGACCGTCCACGTCGTCGACTGGACGCCCGACAAGATGCCCCTGCTCCTGGAGGGGCTCAGCCGTGCGAAGGCGAAGCTGGGGGTGACCTCGGTCCCGCCGGCCACGCTGTTGGGCGTCGCGGCGCTGGACGTCCCTGACCACCTGGTCGAGATCGAGGCGACGGCCGTCGTCGACTGAGCGCCGTCGGTCAGCTGCGCCAGGTGCTGGAGTACTGGATGTGCAGACGGGCGGGTACGTGGCGGCGGGCGTAGGCGTGCGGCCAGGGCCCGGCGCCGAGCTCGACGCAGAAGTGCCCGGCACCGGCGCCGGGGTGGCGGTGCGAGTAGGACGGGGCCTCCTCGACGAGACCGCGCAGCGCGGTGCCGTGTTCCCGGAACGCGGTGGAACTGCCCACGACGAAGAGGGTGTGCGCGGCGATGTCGAAATCGAGGTGGTCGCGGTACTCGCGGTGGTGACGCCTGCCGTGGTCGATGGCCGTCTCGTCGGGGAAGTCCTGGTCAGGGGTGGTCGCGGTATGGGGCTTGCCCACACCGAGGCGCGCCCTGAGCTGCTTCCACGACGCGGCCGGGAACTGCAGGCTGTGATGGACCAGGACCACATCCAGCGAAACCGGCTCGCCCTCGCCGACGACGCCCTCGGGGACCGGGTTGGCCCGGATCGGCAGATAGACCAGCGACCGGGCGGACCGGGCGGCCAGCGCCCACAGCGCGACGAGCTGGGCCGCGCCGTCCCGGTCTGCGTACATCGACAGCCAGTGCCGGTCGTCGCGCAGCGCAAGCCGTCCGGGGGCCGGGTCCGCGCGGATCACCCGGAACTCGTCGCCGCCCAGCCGTACGTGGTGTATCCGTACCCGAGTGCTCATCGGACCCAAGGATACGAAGATCCCTTGGATTCGAGATCGGGCGGCCGTCGAAGACCGCCACCCCCACCGACGCCCGGGACATGGACGAGCGGCGCGCCCGACCCGGAAGGAAGGGTCGGACGCGCCGTCGGCTGTGCGGGTTCGTCAGTGGCGGTCCCCGCCGTGCTGACGGTCCCCGCCGTGGTGACGGTCGTGGCCCCAGGACTTCTCGTCGACGAAGCGGTCGCGGTCGTTGCGCAGGGTGGCGGTGTCGGCGCGGTTGCCCCACACCTCACGTCGACGGTCCTGGAACAGGTCGCTGCGGGTGTCGCGGCCCTCACCGGTGTGGATGCGGACGGTCGCGCGGGGGGCCAGGCGGTAGCGGCGGAACGTGTAGGTGTCGCCGCTCTCGTCCGAGAGGGTCCACCCGTGCAGGTTGATCTCGTGGCGGGTGGTGTTGGTCAGCTCCACCCACTCCTTGTTCAGGGAGCGGCCGGAGCGGTCGTCTCGGCCCGGTGCGTCGTACTGCACGGCGCTGATCTCCACCTTCGGCCGGTCCTGACGCGGGTGGTCGGCGGCGGAGGCCGGCAGCGCCACCGTCCCGACCACGGCTGCGGCGAGCGCGGCGGCGGCGAGACAGCGAGCGGAAACAGAAGCGGACACAAGGTCTCCTAGCTTGGTGCGGGTTTTGCGGCCCAACCGGCCGCACGGCCAACACTTGACCACCGACCACGCACCAAGCGCCCCATTGGCACCGCTCGTTACAAACCGCCCACATTTCGGTGACAGTAGCCTTCAATGTCCATGTATGTAACGAACGCTCCGAACCATTGCCTGACCGGCCCGCACGGCTCCGGCCGGGACCGCGCCTCACCCGAAAGTGGGTCACAGAGCGGATCACAAAGAAGAAGCCGGTGAGGGCGCCCCGTCCCCACGGAGCCCTCACCGGCGGTCTTTCGGTCGGGACGGGGCGTCAGACGCGCACCAGTTCCCGGTCCTCGTCCGGATCCGTGCGCCGGGCCTCGGCGGGCGCGCGCAGACCCTCGCCCTCGACGTCCACGTTGGGCAGGACGCGGTCCAGCCACTTCGGGATCCACCAGGCCTTCTTGCCCAGCAGGGCGAGGACGGCCGGCACGATCGCCATGCGCACGATGAACGCGTCGAAGAAGACGGCGATCGCGAGGCCGAAGCCGATCATCTTGATGATCGACTCGGTGGAGCCGATGAAGCCGGCGAAGACGGCCATCATGATGACCGCGGCGGCGGCGACCACCCGGGCGCTGTGCCGGAAGCCGGTCACCACGGCCTGGCTCGGGCTCTCACCGTGGACGTACGCCTCGCGCATCCGGGTCACGAGGAACACCTCGTAGTCCATCGCCAGGCCGAAGACCACGCCGACCATGAAGATCGGCATCATCGACATGATCGGGCCGGTCTCCTCGACGCCGATGAGACCGCCCAGCCAGCCCCACTGGAAGACCGCGACGACGGCACCGAGCGCTGCCAGCACGCTGAGCAGGAAGCCGAGGGCCGCCTTCAGCGGGACCAGGATCGAGCGGAAGACCACGATGAGGAGGAGGAAGGCGAGGCCCACGACCAGGCCCAGGTACGGGATCAGCGCGTCGTTGAGCTTCTGCGAGAAGTCGATGTTCATCGCCGTGGTGCCGGTGACCAGCACCTTCGCGTCCGTGTCGGCGCTCACGCCGACGCCTGCGGCGCGGATGGCGTGCACGACGTCCTCGGTCTGCGTCGAGGACGGCTTCGACTCCGGGATGACGGTGATCATCGCGGTGTCGCCGGCCTTGTTGAACGTCGGCGGGGTCACCGTGACGACGTCCTTGAGGCCCTTGACCTCGTCGGTCACCGCGGTGGCGGCGGCCTGCGGGTCGGCGCTGCCCTTGGCGTCGACGACGAGCATCAGGGGGCCGTTGAAGCCGGGCCCGAAGCCCTCCGACAGCAGGTCGTAGGCCCTGCGCTGGGTGGTGGACGTGGGCTGCGAGCCCTCGTCGGGCAGGCCGAGTTCGAGTTGGGTGGCGGGCAGGGCCATCGCGCCGAGGCCGACCACGCCGAGCAGCAGCACGGCGACCGGGCGACGGACGACGAAGCTCGCCCAGCGGCTGCCCACGTTGGGCCGGTCGGCGACGGAGCCGTCCGTTGCGGCCTTGGCGGACCCGGCCTGCTTCGCCTTGCGGCCGCCGAGCAACTTGCCCTTCTCACCGGCCGGCTTGACCTTGCGGCCCGCGTAGCCGAGCAGCGCCGGGACCATGGTGAGGGCGATGAGGACGGCGATGACGACCGTGCCGGCCGCCGCGAGACCCATCTTGGTCAGCATCGGGACGTTGACGACCGCGAGTCCGCCCAGCGCGATCACGACCGTGAGGCCCGCGAAGACCACCGCGGAGCCGGCGGTGCCGACGGCCCGGCCGACCGCTTCCTCGCGGTCGCGGCCCTCGGCCAGTTCGTAGCGGTAGCGGGAGACGATGAACAGCGCGTAGTCGATGCCGACCGCGAGGCCGATCATCAGGGCCAGCGTGGCGGTGGAGTCGCCGAGGTCGAACGCGCTGGCGAGGGAGGTGATGGTGGCGCCGCCGATGCCGACGCCGATGATCGCCGTCAGCAGCGGAAGTCCGGCCGCGACGAGCGAGCCCAGGGTGAGGACGAGGACGATCGCGGCGATGACGAGGCCGATGATCTCGCCGATGGCTTCCTGTCCGGGCTGGGCCTGCAGCGCGTCACCGCCCATCTCGACGGTCAGCCCGGCGTCCTCGGCCTTGTCCCCGGCGGCTTCCAGGGCCTCCCGGGTGGAGTCCTGGATCTCGACCGCGGAGACGTCGTACTTCACCGACGTGTAGGCGATCGTCCCGTCCTTGCTCACGGCGTTCGACGTGAACGGGTCGGTGGCGGAGACGACCTCGGAGCCGTCGCCCAGGTCCTTGACGGTCTTCTCGACGATCGCCTTGTTGGCGGCGTCGGTCACCTTCTGACCGTCGGGCGCCTTGAAGACGACGCGCGCGGTGGCGCCGTCGGCGCTGCCGCCCGGGAACCGCTGTTCGAGCAGGTCGAAGGCCTTCTGGGCCTCGACGCCCGGGATGGAGAAGGAGGAGGTGCCGGCGGCGGGCGCGGAGGCGGCGCCCACCCCGGCAAGGGTCAGCAGCGCCACCCATATCAGGGCGGCGAAGTGTCGTCGGCGAAAGGCGAGCCGGCCGAGCTTGTAGAGAAACGTGGCCACGGAGGCGTACTCCCGGTCAGGTCGTGTGTGTGCAGGGCAGGTTGACCAACCCGTGGGGAGAGCAGGGGTGATCGGCCCGACGACGCGAGCGGTGACGTCAGGAGGGGCGGACCGTGGGGACGGTCAGGTGGTGGGTGTGGTGGTGCGTGCGCAGAGGGCGGGGAGCACCACTGCGTCGATGTACGAAAGGAGGAACGCCTGGGTCGGCGGCTGCTCGTCGAGCATGGTGCGGGCGGCGAACGCGCCGATCATCATGTGCGGGACGAACGCGAGCGCCGGGCTGTCCGCGTGGACCTCGCCCCGGTCGACCGCCCGCTGCATGACGCGGCGGAACTCGGCCATCTCCGGCTCGACCAGGTGTTCCTTGAACGCCTTCAGGAGGTCCGGGTTGCCGTGGATCGCCATGGCCAGCCCCCGCATCAGCGCGGAGTTCTGCTCCATCTTGCAGTCGTCCGAAAGCATGGTGAGGGCGTGCAGGTCGCCTCGGATCGACCCGGTGTCGACCAGGTCGGCGGAACCGCCCGGCTTGTCGTGCCGCACCGCCCTCGCCACCAGCTCGGCCTTGCCGCCCCACTGGCGGTAGAGGGTCGCCTTGCTGGATCGCGTGCGAGCGGCGATGGCGTCCATGGTGAGGGCGTCGTAGCCGACTTCGCGGAGCAGTTCGAGCACCGCCTCGTAGAGCTCGGCCTCGCGCTCGGGGGTGATGCGGCTGCGACGCGCCGTTGCGACCTCAGTCATTCCGCTCACCTTCCCGCTCTCGACCGAACCGAACCGAACCGACACGGTTCCGTATCCGTACACGACGAATGTAGCGCACTTCTCTGCGAAACGAAACCGTTTCGTACGTGGCCTTGGTCGCAGAGGGGTTCGCAGAGGGGTTCGCGGAATGGTTCGCAGAGAGGTCGGCGGAGAGGTTCACAGCGGGGCGCGCAGCGCGGTGCGCGCGGCGGCGCACGTCGGCCGCCGCCTCGCACACATGTCACCTGTCTGCCATAAGTTGCCCCGGTCCATCCCCCGGAAAAGCATGGGGAGGTGAGCTATCTGCGTCTGCCCCACCTCAGCGGTGACCTGTTGTGCTTCGTGGCCGAGGACGACCTCTGGCTGGCCCCCCTCGACGACCCGGGCCGAGCCTGGCGGCTCACCGTCGACCGGACGAAGGCCGGGCACCCCCGCTTCTCCCCCGACGGCCGCCGGATCGCGTACACGAGCTGGCGCAGTCTCGTCCCCGAGATCCATCTGGTGCCGGTCGAGGGCGGACCGGGCCGGCGGCTGACCTACTGGGGCGGCTCCGACACACAGGTCTGCGGCTGGACACCCCCTGACCAGGACGGCAACACCGACATCCTCGCCGTCGCCTCCCACGGCGAGCCCTTCTCCCACTTCACCTGGGCCTACAAGGTCCCCACCGACGGCTGCCCCGGCCGCAAGCTCCCCTGGGGCCCGGTCTCCGACCTCCAGGTCGCCGACCTCGACGGCGAACGCAAGACCCTCCTCCTCACCGGCACCCCACCGCACGAACCGGCCGCCTGGAAGCGGTACCGGGGCGGCGCCACGGGCCGGCTGTGGCTGCACGGACAGCGGCTCCTGGCGGACCTCGACGGCCATCTGCACTCCCCCCTCTTCGCCGGCGGCCGGATCGCGTTCCTCTCCGACCACGAGGGCGTCGGCAACCTCTACTCCTGCGCCTACGACGGCTCCGACCTGCGCCGGCACACCGACCACGACGCCTTCTACGCCCGGCACGCGTCGAGCGACGGGACCCGGGTGGTGTACCAGTGCGCCGGGGACCTGTGGATCGTCGACGACCTCACCGCCGGATCCGGGCCGCGCCGCCTCGACGTCCGGCTGAACGGTCCGCGGGCCGGGCGGCGGCCGTACCAGATCCCGGCCGCCCAGCACGTGGACGGCATCTCCGTCGACGAGACCGGACGGGCGAGCGCGGTCGTCGTCCGCGGCAGCCTCTACTGGCTGACCCACCGGGACGGCCCCGCCCGGACGATCACCGACACCCCCGGGGTCCGGGTGCGGCTGCCGGAGATGCTCGGCTCGGGCGGCCAGGTCGCCTATGTGACGGACGCGGAGGGCGAGGACGCCGTCGAGATCGCCTACCTGCCGCGGGCCACCGGCGAGCGCGAGCCCCGCAGGCTCGCCTCCGGGGAACTCGGCCGGGTCCTGGAGATGGTCTGCGACCCGCAGGGCGAGCGCCTCGCCCTCGCCGCGCACGACGGCCGGCTCCTGCTCATCGACGCGACCGAGGACTCCGACAGCGAGGTCACCGAGGTCACCGAGGTCATCTCGTCCGTCAACGGACCTGTGCGCGACCTGGCCTTCTCACCGGACGGGACCTGGCTGACCTGGTCGCATCCGGGCATCGGGCGCTCCCTGCGGCAGATCAAGATGGCCCGCATAAAGGACCGGCTGATCGTGGACGTGACCAACGGCCGCTTCGAGGACGAGAACCCCGTGTTCACGCGGGACGGCCGCTACCTCGCCTTCCTCTCCTGGCGCGGCTTCGACCCGGTCTACGACGTCCACACCGGCGATCTGTCCTTCCCGCTCGGCTGCCGCCCCTACCTGGTGCCGCTCTCCTCGGCGACCCCCTCCCCCTTCGCCCTCACCCCGGAGGGCCGGCCGGCCGCCGGCGGCCTGGACCCGGTGGAGGACGACGAGGGCGGCGACGGAACGGTGACCGTCGAGATCGAGGGACTGGAGAACCGGGTCACGCCCTTCCCCGTGACGGCGTCCAAGTACTCGGCGATGCATCCGGTGGCGGGCGGCGGGCTGGTGTGGCTGCGCTGGCCGATCTCCGGCGCGCTGGGCGAGACGTTCGCCAACCCGGACGACACCAGCGGGCGGCCCACCCTCGAACACTTCAACATCAGCAAGGCGAAGAAGTCCGAACTCGTGGACCACCTCGACTTCTTCGCGCTCAGCGGCGACGGCAGCCGGCTGGTCCTGATCGACGAGGGCGAGCTGCGCGCGGTGCCGTCCAGCGAGTCCGGGGACCTCGACTCCACGGTCTGGATCGACCTGCGGCGCATCCTGCACGAGGTGGACCCGGGCGCCGAGTGGCGGCAGTCCTACGAGGAGGCCGGGCGGCTGATCCGCGCCTACTTCTGGGACCCGGGAATGTGCGGGATCGACTGGGACGCGGTGCTGGACCAGTACCGGCCGCTGGTCGAACAGGTCGCCTCGCCGGACGAGTTCGCTGACCTGCTGCGCGAGGTGCTGGGCGAACTGGGCACCTCCCACGCGTACGTCACCGCCGCCCGGCGAGGCGAGGGCCCGCCGCACTACCAGCGCCTCCAGGGCCTGCTGGGCGCCAACTTCGTGCACCGGGAGGGCGGTTGGGCCGTCCGGCGGATCCTGCCCGGCGACTCCTCGGACTCCAAGGCGCGCTCCCCGCTGGCCGGGACCGGGATCCGGGAGGGCGCGGTGCTCACCCACGTGGACGGCCGGGAGGTCGACCCGGTGACCGGCCCGTACCCGCTCCTCGCCGGAGCGGGCGGGACGACGGTCGAGCTGACCTTCACCCCGGCAGAGGACGAGGCGGGCCGCTCCCGCCGGGTGGCCGTGGTCCCCCTGACCGACGAACGCCCCCTGCGCTACCAGGACTGGGTGGCCAAACGGCGTGCCGTGGTACGGGAGTTGAGCGGCGGCCGGTGCGGCTATCTGCACATCCCCGACATGGGCGGCTCTGGCTGGGCCCAGTTCAACCGCGACCTGCGCATGGAGGTGTCCAGGCCCGCGCTGATCGTGGACGTGCGCGGCAACGCGGGCGGCCACATCAGCGAACTGGTGGTGGAGAAGCTGACCCGCACGATCCTCGGCTGGGACCTGACGCGGAACGCCCAGCCGGTGTCCTACGCGTCGAACGCGCCGAGAGGCCCGGTCGTGGCCCTCGCCGACGAGGCGACCTCCTCCGACGGCGACATGATCACCGCCGCCTTCAAACTCCTGAAACTGGGCCCGGTGGTCGGCCAGCGCACCTGGGGCGGCGTGGTCGGCATGACCGGCCGCCACCGGCTGGGCGACGGCACGGTCATCACCGTCCCGATGAACGCGGCCTGGTTCGACGCGTACGGCTGGTCCGTGGAGAACAAGGGCGTCATCCCCGACCTGGAGGTCCTGCGCACCCCCCTCGACTGGGCCGAGGGCCGCCACGCCCAACTCGACGACGCGATCCAACTGGCCCTGGACCTCCTCGCCACCAGCCCCCCGGCCACCCCGCCCGACCACACCGACGTCCCCGACCGCAGCCGCCCGAAACTGCCGCCGCGGGCTTCTCCTTGAGCGCTGCCATCGCTCTCCACCCGTCCTTGTCTACCCTTGCTCCCGCAGCCGCCGGTCCAGCGCCAGCGACAGTTCCGCGTCCATCACGCTCGTGGCCAGGGGACGCAGCCGGGGCAGGTCGTCCTCGGTCGTGTGGCGCAGGATCAGGGCGGTGAAGAGGTCGGCGAGGGCGTCGGCGTGTTCGCGCACGCGCACGCCGGCCGCCAGGACCTCGGCGAGCGGGATGCCCTCGCGGACCAGGGCGGCGGAGACGTCCAGCAGCCGTCGGCTGACGTGGACGATCTCGTCGCCGTCCGTGCCCAGATAGCCGAGTTCCAGGGCGGCGGCGAGGTTCTCCGGGGTGACCTGGCCCTCGAAGCGGGCGGCGAGCTCCTCGGGGGTGAGCCGGACCGGCTCCTCCTCGGTGGGGCCGCCGACGCCGAGGAGGTCGGCGACGTCCCGGCCGTGGTCGAGGGCGTCGGCCAGCTCCGCGATGCCGTTGAGGGTGTGACCGCGCTCCAGCAGCGCGGCGATCGTGCGCAGCCGGGCCAGGTGATGGTCGTCGTACCAGGCGATGCGGCCCTCGCGGCGGGGCGGGGCGAGCAGTTTGCGTTCGCGGTAGAAGCGCAGGGTGCGCACCGTGATGCCGGCCTCCCCGGCCAGCTCCTCCGTCCGGTACTCCCGCTTCTCCGTCACGGGCGAAGCCTATGTTCTACCGCCGGTAACTCTCCCTCTCCCGGCCCTACCCATCGGTACGGAGCTGCTCTACGCTCCCATTGCGCCAGTGTTCACTGGCGCGGTCCGTAGAGTCGCACGCACGGCTGGGAGGTGTCGGGATGACCGAACACGTACGGGTGGCGGTGATCGGATCCGGCTTCGGTGGGCTGGGGGCCGCCGTGCGGCTGCGCCGCGAGGGGATCACCGACTTCGTCGTCCTGGAGCGGGCGAGCAGCGTCGGCGGGACCTGGCGGGACAACAGCTACCCGGGGTGCGCCTGTGACGTGCCCTCCCACCTGTACTCCTTCTCCTTCGCACCCAACCCGGACTGGCCGCGCACGTTCTCCGGGCAGGAGCACATCCGCGCCTATCTGGAGCACGTCGCGGACGTCTTCCGGCTCCGGCCGCATCTGCGCCTCGACTCCGAGGTCCTGCGGATGACCTGGGACCCGCAGGAGCTGCGCTGGGACATCGAGACGAGCGGCGGGCGACGCTACTTCGCCGACGTCGTCGTGTCGGCGACCGGGCCGCTGTCCGATCCCAAGGTTCCGGAGATCCCCGGGCTCGGCTCGTTCCCCGGCAAGGTGTTCCACTCCGCTCGGTGGGACCACGGCCACGATCTGCGCGGCGAGCGGGTCGCCATGGTCGGCACGGGCGCGTCCGCGATCCAGATCGTGCCGGCCATCCAGCCCGACGTCTCGCGGCTGACCCTCTTCCAGCGCACCCCGCCCTGGGTGATGCCCCGCGTCGACCGGGCCGTCAGCGGCGCCGAGCGCGCCCTGCACCGAGCCCTGCCGGTCACCGCCCAGCTGCGCCGCGGGCTCCTTTGGGGCCTTCGGGAACTCCAGGTCCAGGCGTTCACCAAGCATCCGAACGAACTCGGCCTGGTCGAGCAGATCGCGAAGCGGAACATGGCCCGCGCCATCAAGGATCCGGCTCTGCGCGCCAAGCTCACCCCCGACTACCGCATCGGCTGCAAGCGGATCCTGCTCTCCAGCGCCTACTATCCGGCCCTCGCGCAGCCCAACGTGGACGTCGTCGCGAGCGGGCTGAGCGAGATCCGGGGGTCCACGCTCGTCGCCGCCGACGGGAGCGAGGCCGAGGTCGACACGATCGTCTTCGGCACCGGGTTCCATGTCACCGACATGCCGATCACCGACCGGGTGGTGGACGCCGACGGGCGGACCCTCGCCGAGAGCTGGAAGAACGGCATGGAGGCCCTGCGCGGCGCCTCCGCCGCGGGTTTCCCCAACTGGATGACGATCATCGGCCCCAACACCGGCCTCGGGAACTCCTCCATGATCCTGATGATCGAGTCCCAGCTGAACTACATGGCCGACTTTCTGCGGCAGTTGGACGTCCTCGGGGGGCGCGCGGCGCTGGACGCCCGGCCGAGCGCCGTGCACGCCTGGAACGCGCGGGTCCAGGAGCGGATGCGGCGCACGGTGTGGAACACGGGCGGCTGCACCAGCTGGTACCTGGACGCGAACGGCCGCAACACCACCGTCTGGCCGGGCACGACCGCCGAGTTCCGCAAGGCCACGCGACGCGTGGACCTCGCGGAGTACGAGGTCCTGCGGGCCCCCGCCGTCACGGCCGGGAAGGACGACGAGAGGGACGAGGTGACGGCGTCGTGACGGCCTACCGCGAACTCACCGCCGTCTCCGCCGACGGCGCCCCGCTGCACGTCGAGATCCACGGCCCCGATCACGGCCCCGAACCCGATCACGGGACCGCGCCCGCCGTCGTCCTCGCGCACGGCTGGACCTGCTCGACGGCCTTCTGGGCGGCCCAGATCCGCGATCTCGCCGTCGACCACCGCGTCATCGCCTACGACCAACGCGGCCACGGGCGCACCCCGGCGAGCTCGGTGTGCAGCACGGACGCCCTCGCCGACGACCTGGAAGCCGTCCTCGACGCGACGCTCGCACCCGGGGAGAAGGCCGTCATCGCCGGTCACTCCATGGGCGGCATGACGGTGCTGGCCGCGGCCTCGAGAGGCGGGTTCCGGGAGCATGCGGTGGCCGTCCTGCTGTGCAGCACCGGCGCCTCGCGGCTGGTCGCCGAGTCCACCGTCGTGCCCCTGCGGCCGGGCCGGCTGCGGACCTGGCTGACCCGGCACGTCCTCGGGTCGCGGGCGCCGCTCGGCCCGGTCACGCCGATCGCCAAGCGGATCCTGAAGTACGCGACGATGGGCGCCGGTTCGGCCCCGCACATGGTGGACGCCTGCGCCCGGATCGTGCACGCCTGTCCGCGCCGGGTGCGGTACGCCTGGTCGCATGTGCTGAGCCTGCTCGATCTCGACCACGGGGTACGGGAGTTGCGGGTGCCGACGGCGGTGCTGGTCGGCACCGGCGACCGGCTGACCCCGCCGGTGCACGCCCACCGGATCGCCGCGGCCCTGCCCCGGTCGCTCGGGGTCACCGAACTGCCCGGCCTCGGCCATATGACGCCGGTCGAGGCGCCCGACCTGGTCACCCGCAGAATCCGGGAACTCGTCACCACGTACGCACAGTTGAAGGAGGGCGCATGAGCAGCAGGGGCGGCAGGGTCGGTCTGGAAGGGCAGGTGGCCGTCGTCACCGGGGCCGCGCGGGGCGTGGGCGAACTGCTCGCCCGCAAGCTCTCCGCGCGCGGGGCGAAGGTCGCGTTGGTCGGCCTGGAGCCGGACGCGCTCAAGCAGGTCTCCGAGCGGCTGCACAGCGACAGCGACCACTGGTACGCCGACGTCACCGACCACGAGGCGATGACACGGGTCGCGGCGGAGGTGAAGGAACGCTTCGGCAAGGTGGACATCGTGGTCGCCAACGCGGGTGTCGCGTCCGGCGGGCCCTTCGCCGACTCCGACCCCGAGTCCTGGCGGCGGGTCGTCGAGGTCAACCTGATCGGCTCGGCGGTCACCGCCCGCGCCTTCCTGCCGCTGCTGAAGGAGAGTCGCGGCTATCTGCTCCAGATCGCCTCGCTCGCCGCGATCGCCCCGGCGCCGATGATGACCGCGTACTGCGCGTCCAAGGCGGGCGTGGAGGCGTACGCGCACAGTCTGCGCGCCGAAGTCGCGTACCAGGGCGTCCGGGTCGGCGTCGGGTACCTGTCCTGGACCGACACCGACATGGTGCGCGGGGCCGATCAGGACGAGGTGATGCGGGAGTTGAGGCAGCGGCTGCCGTGGCCGTCGAACAAGACGTACCCGCTCGGACCGGCCGTCGACCGGATCGTGGCCGGCATCGAACGGCGCTCCTCGCATGTGTACGGACAGTGGTGGCTGCGGGGCATGCAGGGCGTGCGCGGCTACCTTCCCGGGATCGTCGGGACGATCGGCGGACGCGAGATGAAACGGTTCGCGCCCAGGCTGCAGGGGATCCGGACGGGGCTGGTGGGCGCGGGCGGCACCGCAGACGAGCAGGCCAGGACGGCGGGAACCACGCAGCGTAGTTGATCGACATGCGCGCCGTGACCGCCCATGTGAATCTGGTCGAGGCCCCACCACGGGGCCCCACCCCCCTCATCTCCCACAGGAGTGAACCCACATGGGTATGAAGGACAAGTTCCAGGACCAGTCCGAGCAGTGGAAGCAGCAGGCCAAGCAGAAGGCCGAGCAGGCCAAGGAGCAGGCTCAGCAGCGCGGCAAGCAGCGCCCCGGCGAGCGTCCGGGAGAGCGGCCGAGCGAGCGGCCGAGCGAGCGGCCGGGTGCGCACCAGGGTGCGCGGCCGGGTGCGCGGCCGGGCGCGCGGCCGGGTGAGGGCGACGCGGAGCGGATGCGGCGCGAGCAGGAGGACCGGCTGAGCCAGGACTACGACATGTAGTCGTGTTCCCAGGCGTAGCCGCAACGCCCGGCTTCTGCCGGTGACTCAGGGTGCCCTTCTCGGAGGGCGCCCTGAGTTCGTTCCGGGTTCCGTGCGGTTTCCGGTTCCCTCACATGTCGAACGTCACGGTGACCGGAGCGTGGTCGGACCACCGCTCCCCATGGCTGGCCGCCCGCTCCACGACCGCCTTGAGGGCCCGCGCCGCCAGTCCGGGCGAGGCGACGGCGAGGTCGATCCGCCATCCCGAGTCGTTGTCGAACGCCCGCCCCCGGTACGACCACCAGGTGTACGGCCCCTCCACGTCCGGATGCAGCTCGCGCACGACGTCGACGTAACCGCCGTCCGTCGGGGCGAGGACCCGGCTCAGCCAGTCCCGCTCCTCCGGCAGGAAGCCGGAGTTCTTCTGGTTGGCACGCCAGTTCCTGAGGTCGGCCTGCTGATGGGCGATGTTCCAGTCGCCGCAGACCAGGACCTCGCGGCCGTCGGCGGCGGCGCGGACGCGCAGGTCCTTCAGGTGGGCCAGGAACTCGGTCATGAAGCGGACCTTCTCGTCCTGCCGGTCGGTGCCGACCTCGCCGGAGGGAAGGTAGAGGGAGGCGACCGTCACACCGGGCAGGTCGGCCTCGACGTAACGGCCGCTGCCGTCGAACTCGGCCGAGCCGAAGCCGATCCGGACGGCGTCCGGTTCGCGGCGGGTGTAGAGGGAGACACCGGCGCGGCCCTTGGCGGCGGCCGGGGCGTGGGTGACGTGCCAGCCCTCGGGGGCACGGACCGCCTCCGGCAGTTGCTCGGGCTCGGCGCGCACCTCCTGGAGGCACAGCACGTCGGCGGAGGTGTCTGCGAGCCACTCCACGAAGCCCTTCTTCGCGGCGGCACGCAGTCCATTCACGTTCACGGAGGTCACGGTCAGCACCCGGGCACGATACCGGCACACTGGACCAGGTCCAGTTCCCGCCTTCACGATCGTGTACAAATATACTGTGAGTGACATGAATATACGCCGGGTGCCCTTCGACCACCCCGACGCGGTCAAGCTCAACGACGAGGTCCAGGCCGAGTACCACGAGCGCTACGGCGACGGCGGCGACGCCACCGTCCTGGAGCCGTCCGACTTCCTCCCGCCGCGCGGGGTGTACCTCATCGCCTACGACGAGACCGATCGCCCCGTGGCCACCGGCGGCTGGCGCAGCCAGGACGAGAACGGCGAGGGCAACCGGGACGGCGACGCCGAGCTGAAGCGGATGTTCGTCGTGCGGGACATGCGCGGCCGGGGCCTGGCACGGCGGATGCTCGCCGAGTTGGAGACGGACGCGCGGGCGGCCGGGCGGATCCGGATGGTCCTGGAGACCGGCACCGAGCAGCCCGAGGCCATCGCCCTGTACACGGCCACCGGGTACGAGCCGTGCACGAAGTTCGGCTACTACCGCGAGTTCGACTCCAGCCGCTGCTTCGCCAAGCCCCTCGGTCTCTGAAGCCCCTCAGCTTCTGAAGCCCCTCAGTTGCTGGAGCCACGTATTTGCTGAAGCCCTCAGCTTCTGAGGTAGGCCAGTACCGCGAGCACCCGGCGGTGGGTGTCGTCGGCCGGGGGCAGGTCCAGCTTCGTGAGGATGCCGCCGATGTGCTTGCCGACGGCCGCCTCCGACACCACCAGCGCCCTGGCTATCGCCCCGTTGGACTTCCCCTCCGCGACCAGCCCCAGCACCTCCCGCTCGCGCGGGGTCAGCCGGGCCAGCGGGTCGCGGCGCCGACGCAGCAACTGCCGTACGACCTCCGGATCGACGACCGTGCCGCCGGCCGCGACCGCGCGCAAGGCGTACACGAACTCCTCGACCTGGCCGACTCGGTCCTTGAGCAGATAGCCGACGCCGCTGCCGTCCCCCGAGTCGAGCAGTTCGGCGGCGTACGCGCGCTGGACGTACTGGCTGAGGACGAGCACCGGAAGCCCCGGCCGCTCGGCGCGCAGCCGGACAGCCGCGTGCAGCCCTTCGTCCTGGAAACCGGGCGGCATCCGGACGTCGGTGACGACGACGTCGGGCGCGTGCTCCGCGACCGCCGTGAGCAGCGCCGACGCGTCGCCGACCGCCGCGACGACCTCGTGGCCGAAGCGGGTGAGCAGGGTCGTCAGGCCGTCGCGGAGGAGGACGCTGTCCTCGGCGAGGACGACACGAAGTCCTCGTTCATCGGTAGGGGCGTCGGTGGGGGCGTCGGGGTCGGCTCGCAAGGGATCTCCACACGCAGCAAGGTCGGTCCGCCGGGCGGGCTGGTCACGGACAGTGTTCCATCCAGCACCGACACTCGGTCCGCGAGACCGGTGAGCCCGGTGCCGCGCGTGCGGTCGGCGCCGCCGCGGCCGTCGTCGGACACCTCCAGCACGAGCAGCCGGCCGTCCCGGTGCTCGACGCGCACGCGCGCGCGTGCCGCCCCGCTGTGCCGGGCCACGTTGGCCAGGGCCTCACGGACCACGAAGTGGGCCGCGGCCTCCACCGCCTGCGGCAGCCGGGCCGCCTCCGGCAGCGCGCACTCCACGTCCACCGGGACCGGCGACCGGTCGGCCGCGTCGGCGACGGCCGCCGCCAGGCCGTGGTCGGCGAGCACCTTGGGGTGGATGCCCTGGATCAGCTCCCGCAGCTCGGCGAGCACGGCGCCGGCCTCGTCCTGGGCGCGCGCGAGCTGCTCGGCGAGCGGGCCGCCGGGCGGGGCGTCGAGCCGGGCCAGGCCCAGAGCCATGCTGAGGGCCACGAGGCGCTGCTGGGCGCCGTCGTGCAGATCGCGTTCGATGCGTCGCCGCTCCGCCTCGAAGGCGTCGACCAACCGCGCCCGGGACCGGGTCAGTTCGACGACCCTGGCCTCCCGGCCGCCGTCGCGCGGGGCGACCAGCCGACGGGTCAGCGCGGCGCGCGCCCCGGCGGCGGCGCCGAGGACGTACGCGCCGCCCGCCAGCAGCAGCACGCCCAGCACGGCGGAGCCGAACGCGCCGGGCTGGCCGGTGACCGTCCACAGTTTCACCACCCGCACCTCCCGCCCGCCGCCGACCGTCGCCAGCAGCAGCGGGGTCGCGGCCATCGCCAGCGGCAGGACCAGGGCGACCGTGAGCAGGACCGCCTCGGCCGGCCAGAGCAGGCAGGCGGCGAGGAGGGTGTGGCCCAGCTCGCGCCAGGTGGCGCGGTCGCGCAGCCGGGTGGTGAGCCAGGCGCGCACGCCGGGCGTACGGACCTCGGCGTGCGCGCCGGGCGCGGGTTCCCCGTCGACCCACCGCAGCCTGTGCCGCTCCAGCGCGCCCACGGGCAGCCCGACGAGCACGGTGACCGCAAGCAGGGGCAGCCCGACGACCACGACCGCCAGAACCCCGCCGACGACCACCCACACCCCCAGCCCCACCAGCGCGATCGCCCCGCCGACGGCCCCCGTCAGCAGATAGGCGACGGCCCGCCAGGGCCACGACGAGCGCAGATAGCCTGGCCGGGACAGCGCCTGCCACACGTCTCGCGGCTCCGAGGGCTGCAAAGGATGCAAGGGCTGCAAGGGCCGCAAGGGCCGCAAAGGATGCATACGGATCACCGTAGGAGCGCGGCCGACGGCCTGGCCATCCCCCTGGCCCGAGCCCTCGGGGTATGCCCAGCACTACCCCAAGTCTCGTTCCTGCCCGACAGACCGACCGGGGCGGCACCCGCTTTGGTTGAGCCATGACCGCAGCGACGACCGCAGCCACCACCGCACCCACCACCGCACCCACCGTCCAACTGACCTCCGTGAGCAGGCGATACGACTCCGCCGGCACCGACGACCGCACCGACGACCGCACCGGCGTGACCGCCCTCGACGACGTCACCCTCGCCCTCCCCCACGGCTCGTTCACCGCCGTGATGGGGCCGTCCGGCTCGGGCAAGTCGACGCTGTTGCAGTGCGCCGCCGGACTCGACCGGCCCACCTCGGGGTCGGTGCGGATCGGCGGGACCGAGCTGACCGGGCTGAGCGAGCGGCGGCTGACGCTGCTGCGCCGGGAGCGGATCGGCTTCGTCTTCCAGGCGTTCAACCTGCTGCCGGCCCTCACCGCCGAGCAGAACGTCGCCCTCCCGCTGCGCCTGGCGGGCCGCCGCCCGTCGAAGGCGCGGGTGCGCGAGGCCCTGCGGCAGGTCGGACTCGCCGACCGGGCCCGCCACCGCCCCGCCCAGCTCTCCGGCGGCCAGCGACAACGCGTCGCCCTGGCCCGCGCCCTGATCACCCGCCCGGAGGTCCTCTTCGCCGACGAGCCGACCGGCGCCCTGGACTCCACCACCGGCCGCGAGGTGCTCACCCTGCTGCGCTCCATGGTCGACGGGACCGGCCAGACGGTCCTCATGGTCACCCACGACCCGCTCGCCGCCTCCCGCGCGGACCGGGTCGTCTTCCTGGTCGACGGCCGCGTCCACGACGAACTCGCCTCCCCGTCCCCCGGGGCGATCACGGCGCGGATGACGGGACTGGAGCGTGCCGCGTGCTGAGCGTCGCCCTGCGCACCCTGCGGGCCCGGTGGGCCGCCTTCGTCGGCAGCTTCGTCGCCCTCGCGCTCGGCGTCGCGCTGCTCACCGTCATGGGGCAGGCGCTGGCCGCGTCGCAGAACGCGCCCGCGCGCGCTCCGGAGCGTTTCGCGACGGCGCCGATGGTGGTCAAGGGCCAGGACACCCTGCGGGTCCCGACCCCGACCGGCGAACGGACGTCCCCGCTGGCGCACCCGCGCCCGCTGCCCGCCACCACCGTCACCGCCCTGCGCGCACTGGGCCCGGTCACCGAGGACCGCTCCTTCCCGGTCACAGCGGAGAGCGCCCCCGACGACCTCGTCGGCCACCCCTGGTCGACAGCCCGCTTCGCCCCGTACCGCCTGAGCACGGGCCGAGCACCCGAGGCGGCGGACGAGGTGGTGGCCTCCGGCGACTGGACGACCGTCGGCACCCGACTCCGCACACCGGACGGCCCCTTGAGGGTGGTAGGAACGGCAGACGCCCCCGTCCGCTTCGAGAACGCCCTGTTCTACACGGACACCCGAGCCGCCCAACTGGCCCCTGTATCCCTCCAGTCGGTGGTGGAGACGACGGACGAGGCGGCCCTGCGGGCGGCGATCGCGGACGACGACGTCCGCGTCCTCACCGGGGACGACCGTCGGCTGGCCGACGCCGACCCCGGCCGGGACGCCGAGTCCCTGACCGCGCTGAACGCCCTGTTCGGCACGGCCGGCGGCGTGACCGCCTTCGTGTCCGTCTTCGTCGTGGCCTCCACCTTCGCCTTCGCGGTGGACCGCCGACGCCGCGAGTTCGCACTGCTGCGCACCGCCGGCGCCACCCCGGGCCAGGTCCGGCGGACGGTCCTGACGGAGGCCCTGCTCATCGGCGCCCTCGCCTCGGCGACGGGCTGCGCGCTGGGCGCGTACACCGCCCCGCTCCTGGCCGAACTGGTCGTCGACGGCGGGCTCGCCCCGTCCTGGTACGCGATCGGCGGCCAGGACGAAGGGGTCTGGCCGTACCACCTGGCCTTCTGGACGGGCCTGCTGGTCGCCCTCGCCGGCGCGGTCGCCGCGTCCTGGCGGGCCGGGCGGACCGCCCTGGCCCAGGCGCTGCGCGAGGCCGCGGCCGACGGCCGCGCCCTGACCCCGGGCCGGCGCCTGTGCGGCACCGCGCTGCTGCTGACGGCCGTCGCGACCCCGGCGTACGCGCTGCTGACCGACCCGGGCGAACTGCTGCACCGCAAGACGTACATCAGCCGCCCCATGCTGCTCATCACGGCGACAGCGCTGCTCTCGCCCGTGCTGGTACGCCCCCTGGTGCCCCGACTGCCGGGCACGACAGGCCTGTTGGTCCGAGCGAACGCCGTCACCGGGGTCCGCCGCACCGCCGCCGTGGCC
Source organism: Streptomyces sp. NPDC050263 (assembly GCF_040655955.1). Taxonomy (NCBI): domain Bacteria; kingdom Bacillati; phylum Actinomycetota; class Actinomycetes; order Kitasatosporales; family Streptomycetaceae; genus Streptomyces; species Streptomyces sp. NPDC050263. Next base: position 113,743 of record NZ_JBFAKW010000002.1, read on the forward strand.
GCGCCGGTCCTGGTGACCGTGGCACTCGCAGGCTCGTTGCTGGGCGCGACAGCCACCCTGGACAGGGCAAGAGCGGCGGAGGTGCGCCACCGGACAACCGCGGACTTCGTAGTGACGCCAAGTACCGGAACCAAGACCGGAACCAAGACCGGAGCAACGCCGGAAACACTGCAACCACTGGAAACACTGGAGCCAAAAGCCGTCGAGCAGTTGCGACAGCTACCCGACACGATCGTCTCCGCGGTCTCCTCCACCACGGTCTACACCCTGGAGGACGGCGTGGCGCTGGTGAAGTCGGAGGCGAGGGCGGCCGATCCGGCACGGCTCGCCGACACCGTACGACTCCCGGTGAAGGCCGGTCGCCTCACGGACCTCGACGACGACTCGATCGTCGTGACGGAGGAATGGGCGCACCACCGGGTGGGACAGCAGGTGCGGGTATGGCTCGGCGACGGCACCCCGAAGACCCTCCGCATCGCCGCCGTACTGGCCACCGGCACCGGCGACAACGGCGCCTACGTCACCCCGGCCAACGCGGGCGGAGCGGGCGTGGACCGGGTGGACGTACGGGTACGGGGTGGTGCGGACAAGGCGGCCGTCGCGGCCCGGCTACGGGCCATGGACGGGGTGAGGTCGATGACCAAGGCCCAGTGGGTTCGGGCCGCTTACCCGGAGACGAACCGGACGACGCGCCTCGGCGTACTGCTCGTCCTGGGCATCGCGCTCCTCTACACCGGCATCTCGCTCGCCAACACCCTGGCCATGGCGGCCGCCGAACGCCGCCCCGCCCTGACGGCCCTCCGCCTGGCCGGCGCCACCAACGCCCAGGTCCTCCGCCTCGCCACCGCGGAAGCCGTGACGGTCGTCACCCTGGGCAGCCTGCTCGGCCTCCTGGTGACGACCGTCAACCTCGCCGGCATGACCACAGCCCTGCACCGGCTCTCGGCCCCGACGCCGATGGTCCTGCCCTGGCCGACCCTCGCCTGGACAACAGCGGCATGCGCCCTGCTCGCGACGACCACGACACTCGCCTCAACGGCGCTGGCCCTGCGCCCCAGAAGGACATGAACACCGGGCCACGAACACGATAGAGCCCCCGCCGGTTTCCCGACGGGGGCTCTATGCTGCGTGGACCTGTGGGGATTTGAACCCCAGACCCCCTCGATGCGAACGAGGTGCGCTACCGGACTGCGCCACAGGCCCTTGCAACGAGTGAAACTCTAGCACCCCCATCGGGGTGCTTGGAAATCCGTTCCCGGAGGCCGATCGGAGCGGAGATTTCGCGCTGCGACGCAGGTCACTCGTTGGCCGCCCGGGGGCGGCCGCCTTCCTCGTACTGGTCGAAGAGGGGCGTGCGGCCCCGTTCGCGGGAGCGTCGGGCGGAGGCTGCGCGGCGGGCGTCGCTGCGCTCGTCGCCGCCCTCCGTCCTGCCGTCCGCCGGGTCCGCCTCGTCGGACTCGCCGTCGTCGGGCACGGCCCCGGCGTCGTGGTGCTCGGCCGCGTCCTGGTCCGGCACGACGGAGCTCGACCGGGCCGAGCTCCAGGCGTCCGGGGCGCCGAGGTCCACGTCGGAGGTGGCCCGCGGTGCGACCGGCGCGGTCACGTACGTCGGCAGGGGCACCGGTACCGGGTCCCAACTGTCGCCGTGCCCGGGCCGGCGCTGCCGCTCGCGCTGCTGGTCGACCCACTCGGCGTGGTCGGTCTGCTCGACGAGCGCCCTGCGGTCCGCGGCGAGTGCCAGCAGGCCCGGGTCGGTCTCCGGTTCGGGGCCCTCGTGCGGCTCCTCTGCGCCGGCGTCGGGACCGGGGTCGACGCTGGAGGCGCTCGCCGAAGCGGGCGCACGCCGGTGCGGCTGACGTTCCCGCAGCCGCTGCGCGGCGACCTCGGCGCGTCTGCGGTCCATCTGGAAGGCGAAGCGGCGCCGCTCCTGGGCGCGCAGGTAGCCGATGTACGCGCTGAGCAGGACGGCGGGCACGCCGGGCGCCCAGAGGAACGCGAGCCCGCCGACCGCCGCGACGATCGCGCCGAGCGTGAAAGCGAGGAAGAGCATCACAGTGGTGCGCCGTCGGCGTGCGAGCGCCTTCGAGCGCTGGGCGCGCGCGGCGGACGCCTGAGCGGCTGCCTGCGCAGCGGCGGATGCCTGAACGGAGGGCGCGCGGCGCGCGACCGGCGCACGCCGGCCGGCGGCAGGGGCGCTTCCGTCACGGTCACGCTGTTCCCGCGCGGGCTTGGCCACCGACTCCCGAACCGGCTCCCGTACTGGCTCGCGCCCCGGTTCGCGCGCCGGATTGTGCTCCGGTTCGCGCGCCGTCTCCGGACGCTCCCGACCTCGCTCGTGGCCCCGCTCCGGACCATGCTCCTGGCCCCGCTCCTGCACCGGCGCCTTCACCTGCCGGCGGACCGGGGGCATGGCGAAGGCCCGGACGTCCACCGATGCGGTGACGACGTCCGGAACGTCGGCGTCGGGCTCCCCCTCCTCGGTGGAGCGCGCCCGCAGGTCCTTGGCGTACCGGCGCTCCATGCCCGCCCGTCCGGAAAGCAGCCGGATGGCGGTGCTGAAGCGTTCCGTCGGACGGGCTTCGTTCAGCTCGTCCTGCCTACGGAGCCACATGGGCACCAAGTAGGCGGCCCAGGCCCCGACAATGACTGCGTAGATGAGGCCGCTGCTGCTCACGCCTCACACGGTAGAGGGGTTTACGTGAGGCCATCCGCCAATTGAGCCGGTGTGTCGCACGATCTGGCTGATATTTCGAACTTTTTTTGTGACCGATGCGATCAGTAGGCCGCCCGGGGCGCGAATTCCGCGCCCCAGACGGTCACCACTCGATCATTATCGAACACTTATTCAATTTCCGGAGCCGCCGAGATTCCCCCCGAGATTCCCCCCGGCATTCCGCGCGCCCCGGGAGCGGGTGCGCCGCCACCGGCTCAGCAGGCCCTCCGGGACCTCCTCCGCCGTCAGCGCGAACACGAGGTGGTCCCGCCAGGCGCCGTCGATGTGGAGATAGCGCGGCCGCAGCCCTTCCTCACGGAATCCGAGTTTCTCCACGACCCGGCGGCTGGGGCCGTTCTCGGGCCGAATGCAGACCTCGATGCGATGCAGTCCGACGCTCCGGAAACAGTGGTCCACGACGAGCGCCACGGCCGTCGGCATCACTCCCCGACCGGCCACCGATTCGTCCACCCAGTAGCCGACGTGCCCGGAGCACATCGACCCCCAGGTGATCCCGGCGACCGTCAACTGCCCGACGAGCCGCCCCTGGTACTCGATGACGAACGGCAGCATCCGCCCCGCGTTCGCCTCGGCCCGCAGATGCCGGACCATCTGGCGGTAGGTCGGCCGGTGCGCGATCGGCCCGCTGGGCGCGGGCGGCGGAATCGTGGCCTCCCAGGGGCGCAGCCAGTCCCGGTTGCGCCGGTTGACCTCGCGCCAGGCCCGCTGGTCGCGCAGCTTTATGGGCCGTAGGACGATGTCGCCCTCCGTCAGCTCGACGGGCCAGGATGCGCTGTTCAGCTCGCACCCCCGTGGCCGGGTCTGGGGTGGTCGCCGCCGCGGAGCTGGTCCACGGCGTGCTTCAGCAGGGGCTCCAGGACGGCCAGGCCGTCCTTCACGCCGCCGGTGGAACCCGGCAGGTTGATGATCAGAGTGCGCCCCGCCACGCCCGCCAGGCCCCGGGAGAGCGCCGCGGTGGGCACCTTCTCCCGGCCGTACGCCCTGATGGCCTCGGCGATGCCCGGCACCTCGTGGTCGAGCACCGCACGGGTGGCCTCGGGGGTGCGGTCGGTGGGCGAGATCCCGGTGCCGCCGGTGGTGACGACGACGTCGTACCCGGCCTCGACGGCGGCTCGCAGCGCCGCCTCGACCGGATCGCCGTCCGGCACGACCTGCGGCCCGTCGACCGCGAAGCCGAGGCCGAAGCCTCGCAGGCCCTCGGCGATCAGGGGGCCGCCCTTGTCCTCGTAGACGCCGGCGGCGGCCCGGTTGGAGGCGGTCACGACGAGTGCCCGGTACGGCACCGCGCTCATGTCCGGCTCCAGTCGCCCGACTTGCCGCCTGTCTTCTCCTCCACGCGCACGTCCGTGATCACCGCTCCCTTGTCGACCGCCTTGACCATGTCGATCACGGTGAGCGCGGCGACGGAGACCGCGGTGAGGGCCTCCATCTCGACGCCTGTGCGGTCCGTCGTCTTCACCGTGGCGGTGATCTCCACGGCGTCGTCCGCGACCGACAGATCCAGTTTCACACCGGAGACGGCCAACGGGTGGCACAGCGGGATCAGGTCCGGGGTGCGTTTGGCGCCCATGATGCCCGCGATCCGCGCGGTGGCCAGCGCATCGCCCTTGGGGACGCCCTCGCCGCGCAGCAGCTCGATCACGCGGGGCGAGACGAGGACGCGCCCGCTGGCACGCGCGGTGCGGGCGGTGACGTCCTTGCCGGAGACGTCGACCATGCGGGCCGCGCCCGCGTCGTCGATGTGCGTCAGTCGGTCCTGCGTAGTCATGCTCGTGGCGCTCCCGGTCCGGGCCCGGCGCGGTGCGGCGCACGGGCCTGCTGTGCGCGACACGGTACCCCCAACCAGGAGCACTCAGCCGAGCAGGACGACCTCGACCTCGGCGCCGGGCTCGACGGACTCCACGTCCTCGGGGACGACGACCAGCGCGTCGGCGTGCGCGAGGGCCGCGACCAGGTGGGAGCCGGCGCCGCCGACCGGGCGGACGGCGCCGTCGGCATAGGTGGCGCGCAGGAACTGTCTGCGGCCCTTCGGCGAGGTCAGCGCCTTGTCGGCGATGAGTTTCGCGCGCGTGGTGGGCCGGTGGACGTCGGCGAGCCCCATGAGGGTGCGGATGGCGGGGCGGACGAACAGTTCGAAGGAGACGTAGGACGACACCGGGTTGCCGGGCAGGGCCAGCAGGGGGATGTGGTCGGGGCCGATGGAGCCGAAGCCCTGAGGCTTGCCGGGCTGCATGGCGAGGCTGCGGAACTCGATGCCGCTGCCTTCCTCGTCCTCGTCGCCGACGTGCTCCAGCGCCTCCTTGACGACGTCGTACGCGCCGACGCTCACCCCGCCGGTGGTGACGACGAGGTCGGCGCGGACGAGCTGGTCCTCGATGGTGGAGCGCAGGGTCTCGGCGTCGTCGGCTACCGCGCCGACCCGGTAGGCGATGGCGCCTGCGTCACGGGCGGCGGCGGTGAGGGCGAAGCTGTTGGAGTCGTAGATCTGGCCGCTGCCCAGTTCCTCGCCGGGCTGGACGAGTTCGCTGCCGGTGGACATCACGACCACGCGCGGGCGCGGGTGCACGCGTACGGCGGCGCGGCCGATCGCGGCGAGCAGGGCGATCTGGGGCGGGCCGAGGACGGTTCCGGCGTCGAGGGCGCGGTCCCCCGCCTTCACGTCGCTGCCCTTCGCGCGTACGTGCGCGCGTGCCTCGGCGGGCCGGTACACGCGTACGTGCCCGGAGGCCTGCTCGGGGGCGAGGCTGCGGGCGCGCATCCCGCTGACCGGGCCCTCGCCCAGCCCGCCGTCGGTCCACTCCACGGGGACGACGGCCTCGGCGCCGGGCGGCAGCGGGGCGCCGGTCATGATCCGGGCGGCCTGGCCCGGCCCGACGTGCAGCAGGTCGGCCGCCTGTCCCGCCGCGACGTCCCCGACGACGTCCAGAGCCGCCGGGAACTCCTCGCTCGCGCCCGCGACATCCGCGACCCGCACCGCGTACCCGTCCATGGAGCTGTTGTCGAAGGGCGGCAGCGAGACCGGCACCGTGACGTCGTCGACCAGGACGCAGCCCTGGGCGTCGGGCAGTTGCAGCTCGATGGGTTCCAGGGGGCGGACGGTGGCGAGGATGTCCTCCAGGTGTTCGTCCACCGACCAGAGGTGGTCCTGGGCGGTGGGGCGGGGCGCGGCGGTGCTCAAAGTGGCTACATCTCCTCGGTGACGTAACTGCGAAGCCAGGTCCGGAAGTCCGGACCCAGATCTTCACGTTCGCACGCGAGTCTGACAATGGCACGCAGATAGTCGCCGCGATCGCCGGTGTCATAGCGGCGGCCCTTGAAGACGACGCCGTGGACGGGGCCGCCGGCCTTCTCGTCCTGCGCGAGCTGCTGGAGGGCGTCGGTCAGCTGGATCTCGCCGCCGCGGCCGGGCTCGGTCTCGCGCAGCACGCCGAACACGCTCGGGTCGAGGACGTAGCGTCCGATGATCGCGTAGTTCGACGGGGCGTCCGCAGGGTCCGGCTTCTCCACGAGGCCGGTCACCTTGACCACGTCGCCGTCCTCGGTGGCCTCGACTGCCGCGCAGCCGTAGAGGTGGATCTGCTCGGGGGCGACCTCCATGAGGGCGACGACGCTGCCGCCGTGCCGCTCCTGCACCTCGATCATCCGCTGGAGCAGCGGGTCGCGGGGGTCGATCAGGTCGTCGCCCAGCAGGACGGCGAACGGCTCCTGCCCGACGTGCGGCGCCGCGCACAGGACGGCGTGTCCGAGGCCCCTGGGGTCGCCCTGTCGCACGTAGTGCATGGTCGCGAGGTCGCTGGACTGCTGAACCTTGGCGAGCCGGGCGGCGTCGCCCTTCTTCTGCAGGGCCGACTCCAGTTCGTAGTTGCGGTCGAAGTGGTCCTCCAGGGGGCGCTTGTTGCGGCCCGTGATCATGAGGACGTCGTCGAGACCGGCGGAGACGGCCTCCTCGACCACGTACTGGATGGCCGGCTTGTCCACGACCGGCAGCATCTCCTTGGGAGTGGCCTTGGTGGCCGGCAGGAACCGGGTGCCGAGGCCGGCTGCGGGGATGACAGCCTTGCTGATCCTGGGGTGGGGCTGAGTCATGTCCGCAACCTTATCCGGTGACTTTGAGAGGAATCTGCGACTTGGGTTAATTCATGATCATATGAGCTTGGTAAAGCTGTGTGCGAGCAATGTGAGACCAGCGCGGGAGCGACATATGAGCCACTTCGAAGGCGGAGCAGAGCCTGACAAAGCAATGTTGCGTCGAGGGTTCCTCGCCGTGAGAAACACGTTGACGACGGATGACGTGCGGACGGCGGCCTCGGCACTGGCCGAGCATGCGCTGGAGCTGCCCGAGTTGGCGCACGCGCGCACGGTCGCCGCATATGTCTCCGTGGGCTCCGAACCCGGCACCCTGGCGCTGCTGGACACGCTACGCGCGCGGGGCGTGCGCGTTCTGCTGCCCGCGCTGCTGCCCGACAACGACCTGGACTGGGGCGCCTACGCAGGCGAGGGCTCGCTCGCGCGGATCCAACACGGCGGGAAGATGGCCCTCTTGGAGCCGGCCGGGGAGCGCCTCGGCCCGGACACAGTGACCTCGGCGGACGTGGTGCTGCTGCCGGGGCTCGCGGTCGACGCGCGCGGGATGCGGCTGGGCCGCGGCGGCGGATCCTACGACCGGGTGCTGGCCCGGTTGGCGGAGTCCGCGGCCAGTGCCTCCCTGGTGGTGCTGCTGTACGACACAGAGGTCGTCGAGCGCGTCCCCACGGAGGCGCACGACCGGCCGGTGCACGCCGTGGTGACGCCGACAGGAGCGCGCCGCTTCAACTGACGCACACGCGTGTACGTGAAAGAGGGCCCTCCACGCGCGCGTGGAGGGCCCTCTTTCACGCTTTCTCGCTGCCAGGTCGCTCAGGGCTTGAGGACCAGGGTGTCGCTGGTGCTGTCGTCGACCGCCTTCTTGGAGAAGGACCAGTCGAGGAGCTCACCGTTGGCCCACTTGCCCGTCTGGTCGGTGTAATGGGCGCTGAAGGCGTGTCCGGAGGCGCCGGTGAGGTTGATCCACTTCGACTTGTCGAGGTCTTCGAGGTTGACGACCATCCGCATCGACGGCACCCAGACGACGCCGTAGCCGCCGGCCGCGTTCCAGCCGGTCGCGTTGACCGTCCCCTCGCCGCCGCCGAGCTTCCACGGGCCGCGGTTCAGGATGTACTGGAGGAAGCCGGGACCGCTGGTGCCCAGGGTCTGGTTCTTCAGGAACAGGCGGTGCAGCCGGCCCCAGCTCCAGGTGTCGATGTCCTTGCCGAGCTTGGCGGTCAGCTCCCAGCGGGCGTCGATCATGGCGCGCTCGAACAGCTTGTCGCGGTTCTTCTCCGCGCCGGGGCGGGTGCCCGACTCCGGAGTCGTCCACCACTCACTGTCCGTCTTGTCCAGGAGGTTCTCCACGACCTGGAACCAGCGGTCGCCGCCGTCCGGCTGCGCCTGGTCGGCCTCGCGCTCGCCACACTCGATGACCTTGTCGGTGTCGTCGACCGGGCCGGTCGTGTTGACCGGGTCGACCCACAGGCACTGGTCCTCGACGCGCAGCTCCTTGGGCAGCTTGTTGCCGAAGGCCAGCTTGAGGATGTTGCGCCAGACCGCGTTGAAGTAGGCGGCGGCCGCCGAGTCTGCGTCCTGGGTGTAGTCCCAGCCCTGAAGCAGCTTCTGCGCCTCGCGGACATCCGGGTCGTCCAGGTTGATCTTCAGCAGGATGGGCACGAGCACCCGGGCGATCTGGCTGTCGTTGTCCAGCTGCATCTGCCGCATGTCATCGGTGGAGATCTTGCCGCCACCCTTGATCTTGCTCTTGATCAGGTCGATGATCCGCTGGCTGCGCGCGCCGTAGCCCCAGTCCGTGGTGAGCGTGTAGGGGTACTTGTCCTTGTCGATCACGGCCTGGTTGGCGGTGACGATGTACCCGCGCGCGGGGTCGAACTCGTAGGGCAGCTCGTCGAAGTCTATGTAGCCGGTCCAGCTGTACTTGGAGTTCCAGCCGGGCGCCGGGATGGAGCCGTCGCCCTTCCCACGCGTGGGGATCTTCCCGGGCAGCTGGTAGCCGATGTGGTTCGAGGTGTCGGCGTAGACGAGGTTCTGCGAGGGCACGTCGAAGAGCTTGGCCGCGGCGCGGAAGGCGTCCCAGTCGGCCGCCTTGTTGATGGCGAAGACGGCGTCCATGGAGGTGCCCGGCTCGAGCGCGGTCCACTTCAGGGCGATGGCGTAACCGTCGCCGCGGTCGGGCGCGGCCGAGTCGACGGTGGCCTTCTTGCCGACGTCGACGAGTTCGTCGTCGCGGTCGGACAACAGGGGCATGCCGTCCTCGGTCTGCCGGACGACGATCTTCTTGGAGGCTCCGCCGGCGACCTTGATGGTCTCCTCGCGCGTGTCGAACGGCTTGACCTTGTTGTCGTACTGGTAGCCGTCGTCGCCGGAGAGCTTCTCCAGATAGAGGTCGGTCACGTCGACGCCGGAGTTGGTCATGCCCCAGGAGATCGTCGCGTTGTGGCCGATTATGACGCCGGGCATGCCTGCGAAGGTGTAGCCCGAGACGTCGTACTGGCACTTGGCGGAGACCGTGCGGCAGTGCAGGCCCATCTGGTACCAGACCGACGGCAGCGAGGCCGACAGGTGCGGGTCGTTGGCCAGCAGCGGCTTGCCTGTGATCGTGTGTTTCCCGGCGACGACCCAGGAGTTGGAGCCGATGCCGTTGCCGTTCACGCCGACGGCCGTGGGCAGGTCGTCCAGGACGTCGTAGAGGCCCGTGAGCTGGCTCGTGAGGGCCGATCCCGTGCCGTCCGAGGTGCTGGTGCCGTCGCCCGTCCCGCCGTTCGTGGACGCGTCGCCGGAGCCGCTGTCGCTGTCGCCGTCGCTCTGTTCGAACGTCTTGGTCAGCTCGTCGTACTGACCCTCCTGGACGATCGCCTGGTTGCTGCTGTACGGGTACTCCGGGTACAGGTCGGCGATCTGCTGCGGGCCGAGGCGGCTGGTCATCAGGGCGCGGTCGATCTCGTCCTGCATGTTGCCGCGCAGGTCCCAGGCCATCGCCTTCAGCCAGGAGACCGAGTCGATCGGGGTCCACTCGGCCGGCTTGTAGTCGTTGGTGAACCCGAGGGCCGCGTACTCCAGGGAGATGTCCGCGCCGTCCTTGCCCTTGAGGTAGGCGTTGACTCCCTTGGCGTACGCCTGGAGGTACTTCTTGGTGGTGGCCGACAGCGTGCTGTCGTACTCCTTCTTGGCGACGCGGTCCCAGCCCAGGGTGCGCAGGAACTCGTCGTTGTCGACCTGGCTCTTGCCGAACATCTCCGACAGGCGCCCGGACGTCATGTGCCGGCGTACGTCCATCTCGTAGAACCGGTCCTGCGCCTGGACGTAGCCCTGCGCCATGAAAAGATCTTCGTCGGAATCCGCGTAGATCTGCGGGATGCCGTAGCCGTCCCGCTTCACGTCGACGGGCCCGGACAGGCCCTCGAGTGTGATCGATCCCTTGGTCTGCGGGAAGGATGCGCGGACCGTGCTGATGGACCAGTAGGCGCCGTAGGCGATGCCTCCGATGATGGCCAGCACCAGCACAAGCACGATCAAACGGGCTTTGCGCCCCTTCTTCCTGCCGGACTTGCCGGGCTTGTCACCCGATGTGGCGGTGGTGTTGGGGGGCATCGCTGTCCTTGCTGTCCTAACGCGAGCGGCAGGCGGTCCTGGAGTGCTGGAGCAACCATAGGCGCAGGGCCTCGCGCCACTTGACGCGGAGTCGGGTACCAGCACGGAAGGATGTTCGATCTTGCCTCGTCCAACGTCAAGAAATCGTCAAGAGTTAGGTAAGGTAACGAAGTAGTTGGACACGGGGCGCACACCTTCGTGTCCGATGTATCCAATGCACATGTGCGTCCGCGCGCCAGGCGCGCGCGCCGGTGAAGGGAACCGCCGCTGACTGTCCACCACCTCAACCAGCTCCTGCTCATCTGCTCGCTCGTCCTGCTCGTCGCCGTCGCAGCGGTCCGGATCTCCTCGCGCAGCGGGCTCCCCAGCCTGCTCGTGTACCTGGGCATCGGCGTCCTCATGGGCCAGGACGGCATCGGCAACATCCACTTCGACAATGCCGAGATGACGCAGGTCATCGGATACGCCGCCCTGGTCGTGATTCTCGCCGAGGGCGGTCTCGGCACGAAGTGGAAGGAGATCGAACCGGCCCTGCCCTCCGCCTCCGCGCTGGCACTGGTCGGAGTCGCGGTGAGCGTGGGCGTCACGGCCACGGCCGCGCACTTCGTGACGGGGCTGGAGTGGCGGCAGGCGCTGATCATCGGTGCGGTGGTGTCCTCGACGGACGCGGCGGCGGTCTTCTCCGTCCTGCGCAAGATCCCGCTGCCCGCGCGCGTGACGGGCACGCTGGAGGCCGAGTCCGGCTTCAACGACGCCCCGGTGGTCATCCTGGTGGTCGCCTTCTCCACGGCGGGCCCCGTGGAGCACTGGTACGTGCTGGTGGGCGAGATAGCGCTGGAGCTGGCCATCGGCGCCGCCATCGGCCTCGCGGTCGGCTGGCTGGGCTCCTGGGGCCTCAGGCACGTCGCCCTGCCCGCCTCCGGCCTCTACCCGATCGCCGTCATGGCGATCGCGGTCACCGCGTACGCGGCGGGCTCGCTGGCGCACGGCAGCGGCTTCCTGGGCGTCTACCTCGCCTCGATGGTCATGGGCAACGCGAAGCTGCCGCACTGGCCCGCCACGCGCGGATTCGCCGACGGCCTCGGCTGGATCGCCCAGATCGGCATGTTCGTGCTGCTCGGCCTGCTGGTCACCCCGCACGAGCTGGGCGACGACGTACTGCCCGCGCTCGTCATCGGCCTGGTGCTGACCATGGTGGCCCGCCCGCTGAGCGTCGTCGTCTGCCTGACGCCGTTCCGGGTGCCCTGGCAGGAGCAGACGTTGATGTCCTGGGCCGGGCTGCGCGGCGCGGTGCCCATCATCCTGGCGACCATCCCGATGGTGGAGGGCGTCGAGTCCAGCCGCCGCATCTTCAACATCGTCTTCGTCCTGGTCGTCGTCTACACCCTGGTCCAGGGGCCGACGCTGCCTTGGCTGGCCCGCAAGCTGCGCCTGGGCAAGGACTCCGAGGCCGCCGACCTCGGCGTGGAATCGGCGCCCCTGGAGCGGCTGCGCGGCCATCTGCTGTCCGTCGCGATCCCGACGGGCTCGAAGATGCACGGCGTCGAGGTCAACGAACTGCGGCTGCCGGCCGGGGCCGCCGTCACTCTCGTCGTGCGCGACGGGACGTCGTTCGTGCCGCTGCCGACGACCGTCCTGCGCCAGGGCGACGAGCTCCTCGTCGTCGCCACCGACCCGGTCCGCGACGCGGCAGAGCAGCGCCTGCACGCGGTGGGACGCGGCGGCAAGCTCGCGGGATGGCTGGGCACGGGCGGGCAGACCCGTTAAGGGCAAGTTTCGCACCGTTCACACCCCATGGTTTCAGGGGTCGCCCGGCCCTGAGGTGCTCATTTTCACAGGCGCCACAGGTCTTGACCCCTGTACGATGAAGGCAGACCTTGATCGAACCAACTCTGCCTGATGCAGAGCTGGCGCGACCGTATGGCGGCCGGGACACCTCCTGCAGCGGACTCCGGCATCTACCGCAGCACGCGCAAGAGGACAGCTCTCGGCGCCCCCCGCACGGGCGCGCCACCAGGCGGCAGAAAGGCACGGGCCGTGGCATCCACGGTCACCACCGAGCCGTCGAAGGACTCGTCGGCCTCCGCCCGCCCGGGATACGGGCCATTGCTGCGCACCCGCGGCGCCTGGACGTTCCTGCTGCCCGGCTTCGCGGCCCGCCAGCCGTTCGCGATGCTCACCATCTCCATCGTGCTGCTGGTGCAGCACACCACCGGCTCGTACGGCGCGGCCGGCGCCGCGGCGGCCGTCACCGGCGTCTCCATGGCTCTGTGCGCGCCCTACAGCGGCCGCCTCGCCGACCGCTACGGGCAGCGCGCGGTGCTGGTCCCCGGCGTTCTCGTGCACACGCTGTCGGGCCTCACCTTCACCGCGCTCGCCCTCTCCCACGCACCGCTGTGGGCGCTGTTCGCGGCCGCGGTGCCCACGGGCGCCTCGGTGCCGCAGATCGGGCCCATGGTGCGGGCCCGCTGGGGCGTCACGCTGAAGGGCTCGCCCCTCATGACGACCGCGGCGGCCTTCGAGTCCGTGACCGACGAGCTGACCTTCGTCTTCGGCCCGCTCCTGGCGACCGCCCTGTGCACCGCCGTGAACCCGGCCGCCGGTCTGATCACCGAGGCCTCGCTGACCCTGCTCGGCGGCCTGCTGTTCGCCGCGCAGAAGAGCACCCAGCCCCAGGTCGCCGTGCCTGGGCATGCGCGCGTGGAGCACGCCTCGGCGCTGCGCGTCCCCGGTGTGCGCGTGCTGATCGTGGCCTTCCTGGGCATCGGCGCCGTCTTCGGCGGCATGCAGGTCTCGCTGGCCGCGTTCACCGAGTCCATCGGCGAGCCCGGCCTGAACGGCGTCCTGTACGGGACCTTCGCCGCGGGCAACATGCTCTCCGGCCTGGTCTGCGGCGCGATCGCCTGGAAGACGGCCCCGCAGCGGCGTCTGGTCGTTGCCTACGGCGCGCTGGCGCTCGTCGCCTCCGGGCTGTGGGCCGCGCACTCGGTGCTCGTCCTCGCGGGCCTGGGCCTTCTGGTCGGCATGTGCATCGCGCCCGCGCTGATCACCGGCTACACACTGGTCGAGGGCCTGGTCCCGGCCGGGGCACGCACCGAGGCGTTCACCTGGCTGACCGGCGCTGTCGCGCTCGGGCAGGCGACCGCCGTCACGGTCGCCGGACAGCTGGAGGACCGCTTCTGGGGCGGCGCCGGTTTCCTGGTGCCGATGGGCGGCACCGTTCTGGCCCTGGCGGTCCTGCTGGCGCTGCGTTCGCGGCTCGCCGCACGCCCGCGTGGCCGTACCGTCGCACGTGGCGTCGGTCACCGCGCGCCGGTGACAGTGGACTGATCCCCGGGAATGCGTCAAGATAGACCGTCGTTAGCACTCACTGAGTGAGAGTGCCAGGAGGAAGACAGTGCCGACCTACCAGTACCAGTGCACCGAGTGCGGCGAGGGCCTCGAGGCGGTGCAGAAGTTCACCGACGACGCTCTGACCGAGTGCCCCAACTGCGGTGGCCGCCTCAAGAAGGTGTTCTCCGCGGTCGGCATCGTCTTCAAGGGCTCCGGCTTCTACCGCAACGACAGCCGCGGCTCGTCCTCGAGCAGCTCGCCGGCGTCCGCGTCCGCGAAGTCGTCGACATCCGGCTCGGAGACGAAGTCGTCGAGTTCGACCTCGTCGTCCTCGGACTCGAAGTCGTCGAGCACCGGCACCTCGGCGGGCAACAGCTCCGCCGCGTAGGCCCCCTGCTGAAGGGGCCCTCTCTTTACGGCCTCACACGGGACCCTGTCGTCATCCGGCGACGGGGTCCTTCGGCGTTCCTCGAGAGCGTCTGGCGTACGGCTCAGGCAGGACGAGCGTGCGACTAGGGTGCGACGCATGGCGAACATGGCGAACGCAGAGATCGGTGTGATCGGCGGCTCCGGTTTCTACTCGTTCCTCGACAACGTGACCGAGCTCCAGGTCGACACCCCCTACGGGCCGCCCAGTGACTCCCTCTTCCTCGGCGAGATCGCCGGCCGGCGGGTCGCCTTCCTGCCCCGGCACGGACGCGGCCACCATCTGCCGCCCCACCGGATCAACTACCGGGCCAACCTGTGGGCACTGCGCTCGCTGGGGGTGCGCCAGGTTCTCGGCCCGTGCGCAGTGGGCGGTCTGCGCCCCGAGTACGGGCCCGGCACGCTGCTCGTGCCCGATCAGCTGGTCGACCGTACGAAGTCGCGGACCGGGACGTACTTCGACGGACTGCCCCTGCCCGACGGCACGGTGCCCAACGTGGTGCACGTGTCCCTGGCCGACCCCTACTGCCCCACCGGACGCTCGGCGGCCCTGAAGGCGGCGCGCGGCCGGGAGTGGGAGCCGGTGGACGGCGGGACGCTGGTCGTGATCGAGGGGCCGAGGTTCTCCACCCGGGCAGAATCGTTGTGGCACCAGGCGCAGGGCTGGTCGGTGGTCGGCATGACGGGCCATCCGGAGGCCGCGCTCGCCCGTGAACTCGAGCTCTGCTACACGTCGTTGACCCTGGTCACCGATCTGGACGCGGGCGCCGAGAGCGGTGAGGGCGTGTCGCACGAGGAGGTCCTGCAGGTGTTCGCGGCCAACGTGGACCGGCTGCGGGGCGTGCTGTTCGACGCGGTGGCCGCGCTGCCTGCGAACGGGGCACGGGACTGCCTGTGCACGAACGCGCTGGGCGGGATGGACCCGGGGTTCGAGCTGCTGTAACGGGAGTCGGCGTAGCGGTAGTTAGCGCTTTCCGCGGGAGGGCGGGGGCGGAACTCATCGTTCGGGTGAGGGAGTTGTCCACAACCCGTGGGTAGTCCACCGGCTCCGGCGAGCGGCGGCGCGAGGCCTCATCGTGGCTCCGCAAGCCCGTCCCTCGTCGCAGGTGGTGATCCCGTGTCCCTTCCTCCCCCTCCTCTTTCTTCCTCTGCTCCCCCTCCGTTCGCCTTCCCACCGGTGTCGGAGCCGCGTCCGCCGGGGGCGGAGGCCCCTGCCACGCGCGAGGTGCCTCCTTTCGACCCTGTGCGGGTCCGCCACGGGTGGTACCGACTGGGGTCGTCGGGCCGGCTGGGCCGGCTCGTGCGGAGTCGACGGCGGGCCCTCGCGCTCGGCCTCGCCGTCACCGCCGCGGGGCTCGTCGCGGCCGGCCCGCAGAACAGCGATCCGGCGCGCGGACATCCCGGCGAAGGCTCGCAAGCCCGCGCGCACGGGCCGGTTCGCGCCCCTGCGCCGGGTCCTGCCGTTGTACAGAAGGTGACAGCGCCGGTGCGGATCGCCGACGCGGCCACCGTCCGGCTGCTGCGCCCCGGTGACCGGGTCGACGTCATCGCCGTCGAGGAGAGCCTGCCGGGCAGCGTGGGCGGTGACGCCCGGGTGGTCGCACGTGGGGCGCTCGTGACCGAGGTGCCGGAGCCGCTGGACGCCTCGGGCGCCTCGCTCGACACCGCGGACGGTGGCGCGCTGGTCGTCCTGTCCGTGCCCCGCTCCACCGCGGCACGGCTGGCGGGAGCGAGCGCGACGGCTCGGTTGGCGGTGACCCTGTGGTGAAGTCAAGTCCCTCGTTCAAGCTACCGAATTGGACACGCCCGCCTCGGGGTGACGTAGGTTGCGGAACTGTTTGTTCCACAACCTGTACATGCGAGGAGTGTCCCCCAGGTGAGCGAAAAGAAGGTGAGCGTCTGGCAGGGCTTCAAGGCCTTCCTGATGCGCGGGAACGTCGTCGATCTGGCAGTCGCGGTCGTGATCGGCGCGGCCTTCACGAACATCGTCAACGCGGTGGTGAAGGGGATCATCAACCCGCTCATCGGAGCGGTCGGCACGAAGAACCTGGACAGCTACAGCTCCTGCCTCAAGGGGCCCTGCACGGGGACGGGCGACAGCGCGACGGGCGTTCGGATCCTGTGGGGCTCGGTCCTCGGCGCGACCCTCACCTTCGTGATCACCGCGGCGGTCGTCTACTTCCTGATGGTGCTGCCCATGTCGAAGTACCTGGCGAAGGTGGAGGCCCGCAGGAAGGCCAAGGAGGGCACCCAGGAGGTCTTGGAGGTGACCGAGCTGGAGGTGCTCAAGGAGATCCGCGACGCGCTGGTCGCCCAGCGGGGCTCGGGCCACAGCGAGCGGTAACGAGCCTGCTCGGGGCCTTGCGGACGGTGTTCCGCGGGGCCCGCGAGGCCGTCCGGACCTGCCGGAGGGCCGCCGCCCGGGTTCAGATGTGGTGGGGCGGCTTCTCGTCGAGGAAGCGCTTGAGGTCGGCGGCACCGTCACCGGCGGCGGCCGGTCGCTCGCCCCACCCGCGGTCGGTGTCGTCCGAGGACTGCCGGTCCAGCGGGTCGTCGAAGATCAGCGCGGCCTTCGGGTCGCGCGGCTCGGGGGTGGAGGGGGTGCTCATGCCTCCAGGGTACGGTCCCGGCAGCCGCCCGGATCAGGGCCGCAGGCCCCGCCGCCCGGCCGTCGGGCCGCCCGGGCACCCCGCGCAAGCCATTCCGACGGATATCTGCTGTGCTGGGACTCATGACGTCCCGCACACCTCCGCCGACACCTCCGCCCGGCACCCCCGCGCCCGGCACCGCCCCTGCCCCCGATCTCTCGCACAGACGACCGCTGCGCAGTCTCACCGCGCGCGGGCGGGACGAGGTGCACCGGGTCGCGACGCCGCTGGAGCTCTTCTTCGACCTGTGCTTCGTCGTGGCCATCGCCCAGGCGGGCATCCAACTGGTGCACGCGGTGGCGGAGTCCCACGCGGGCGAGGGAATCCTCAACTACGCGATGGTCTTCTTCGCCATCTGGTGGGCCTGGATGAACTTCACCTGGTTCGCCTCGGCGTACGACAACGACGACAGCCTCTACCGGGTCGTCACGCTGATACAGATCGGCGGGGTCCTGGTGCTCGCGGCCGGGGTCTCCCGGGCGTTCGAGGAACAGCAGTACGTCGCCGTCGTACTGGGCTACGTCATCATGCGAGTGGCGCTGTCCTCACAATGGCTACGCGTCGCCCTGTCGACCGAAGGCGCGGAGCGGACGATGGCGCTGCGGTACGCCGGCGGCGTGCTGCTCTGCCAGCTCGGCTGGCTGGGACTGCTGATCGCGCCCGAGGGCGCCAAGGCCTGGCTGTTCCTGATGATGGCGGTGCTGGAGATGTGCGTGCCGCCCTACGCGGAGCGGGACCACCCGACGTCCTGGCATCCGCATCACATCGCGGAGCGCTACGGGCTGTTCACGATCATCGTGCTGGGCGAGACGATCGCGGCGGCCACGATCGCCGTGAAGTCCGCCCTCGACGAGAGCGACGCGCTGGGCGATCTGCTGCCGATCGCGGTGGGCGGACTGCTGATCGTCTTCGCCGCTTGGTGGATCTACTTCGTGGTGCCCATCCATGGGCATCTGCGCTCCAACAAGCAGGCGTTCCTCTGGGGCTACGGGCACTACATCGCCTTCGCCTCGGCTGCCGCGATCGGTGCGGGACTGGAGGTGGCGGTCGAGCAGGCGATCGGCAAGGCCCACCTCTCCGTACTCGCCGCGTCGGCGGCCGTCACCCTGCCCGCGGCGCTGTTCCTGCTGACGGTCTGGTTGCTGCACGCCCGCCACTTCAAGGTCGGCCTGGCCCAGCAGCTGGTGCTGCCCGTCACCGCGCTGCTGGTGATCTGCTGCACCTTCCTGGGCGAGTGGGCGGTCCTCGCGGCCGGCCTGGTGTCGGCGCTGGCGGTGGCGACCGGCACGACCCTGACGGCGCGCATGGTCGCGCGCGAGTCGCGGGAGCTGCGCGCGTCGCAGGAGTCGCCGAAGTCACCCGAGCCGCCGGAGTCCCCGGAGTCCCCGGAGTCGCCAGAATCCCTGGAGTCCCCGGAGTCCCCGGACAACGAGGCGGGGGCTTCGAGCACGGCCGTGTGACACGGGGTGAGAGCACCGCGCGCGGAGCCAGTCGGGCGAGACTGGTTCCCATGACAGTTGACGCTCTGACGGACGTCGCCGGCGTGCGGGTCGGCCACGCCACCCGCACCGGCGACGGTTGGCTCACCGGCACCACGGTCGTCCTCGCGCCCGAGGGCGGCGCGGTGGCCGCCGTGGACGTACGTGGCGGCGGTCCCGGCACCAAGGAGACCGACGCGCTGGATCCGCGCAACCTGGTGCAGCGGGTCGAGGCGATCGTGCTGACGGGCGGCAGCGCCTATGGGCTCGACGCGGCGTCCGGTGTGATGGCCTGGCTGGAGGAGCAGGGGCGGGGCGTCCCCGTCGGCCCGGACCCGACGCACGTCGTGCCGGTGGTGCCCGCCGCCTGCGTCTTCGATCTGGGGCGCGGTGGCGACTTCCGGGCCCGCCCGGACGCCGCCACCGGCCGGGCGGCCGTGGAGGCGGCCGCGGCGAGCGAGCCCGGCGCGCGGGTGCGGGAGGGATGCGTCGGCGCCGGGACGGGCGCGGCGGTCGGGCTGATGAAGGGCGGGGTGGGCACCGCCAGTGTCGTTCTCGACTCGGGGATCACGGTGGCCGCGCTGGTGGTGGCCAACGCCGTGGGGTCGGTGCTGGAGCCGGAGACGGGGGTGCTGTACGGGGAGCTGTTCCAGGGGCGCGTGACGTATCCGGAGGCGCAGGTGCACGAGGCCGCGCGCCGGCGGCTCGTCGAGAGCGCGGCGAACAGCGCGCCCGCCCCGCTGAACACGACGCTCGCCGTGGTCGCCACCGACGCGGACCTGTCGAAGGCGCAGGCGCAGAAGCTGGCGGGCACGGCGCACGACGGGATCGCGCGCGCCGTGCGGCCGGTGCACCTGCTCCACGACGGCGACACGGTCTTCGCCCTGGCGACGGGCGCGCGCCCGCTCGACCCCGGCCACCCGCTCGCCCTGAACGACATCCTCGCCGCGGGCGCGGACATGGTGACCCGCGCGATCGTACGGGCCGTACGCGCCGCCGAGTCGGTGGAGGGGCCGGGCGGGAAGTGGCCGTCGTACGAGGAGTTGTACGGGACTTCGTGACGCGGGAGCCCCCGACCGGGGAGGGGGTTTGTCGCGGTTCTGTCACGTGATGGTGTGAAGGGCGCCCGGAGGGAACCCGACCGGCCGTCCGATCCCTCTTTCTCCACGTACTGGAGCGGATCACTCACATCACACGAAGCTGGAGCAGCCCGTGACAACGGCGGACAAAGCAGCGCGACGAGCAGTGGGAGCCTGTGCCGTCCTGGTGGTCGGCGCCCTGACCCTGACCGCCTGCGGAGGCAGTGCCAACGCCAAGGACGACGACGCCAAGGGCGGTAAGGCCACGGCCAAGACGTCCACCGCGAAGATCGTCATCTCGGCGAAGGACGGTTCGACGGGCGCGTCGATCAACACGACCGGCGTGAAGGTGAGCGACGGCCGGCTCACCGACGTGAAGATGACGGTGGCCGGGTCGGGGGAGGCCGTCGAGGGCTCCCTGTCGGCCGACGGCAGCACCTGGAAGCCGAAGGAACAGCTCGAGCGCGGGACGAAATACCAGATATCGGCGACCGCGAAGGACTCGAGCGGTAAGACCGCGGCGGCCAACTCGATCTTCACGACGGTCACTTCGGCCAACAGCTTCATCGGCACGTACACGCCGGACAACGGCACGACGGTCGGCGTCGGGATGCCGGTGTCGTTCACCTTCGACAAGGCCATCGGCGACAAGAAGGCCGTGCAGTCGCACATCACGGTCACCTCCAGCAGCGGCCAGCAGGTGGTGGGGCACTGGTTCGGGGAGCAGCGGCTCGACTTCCGCCCCCAGGAGTACTGGAAGGCCGGCTCCAAGGTCACGATGAAGATCGACCTGGACGGCGTCGAGGGCGCGAACGGCGTCTTCGGGGTGCAGAAGAAGACGGTCAGCTTCACCATCGGGCGCTCCCAGGTGTCCACGGTGGACGTGAACACGCAGACCATGACGGTGGTCCGGGACGGGCAGACGCTGAAGACGGAGCCGATCTCGTCGGGCAGCGCGGAGCACACGACGTACAACGGGCAGATGGTGATCTCCGAGAAGTTCACGCAGACGCGGATGAACAGCCGGACGGTCAATCTGGGCGGGGAGTACGACATCCCGGACGTGCCGCACGCGATGCGTCTGACGACGTCCGGGACGTTCATCCACGGCAACTACTGGTACAACAAGAGCAATCCGCCGTTCGGCCGGGAGGGCACCAGCCACGGCTGCGTCGGACTCGCGGACGTCCAGGGCGCGCAGGGCGACACGCCCGCCAAGTGGTTCTACGACAACTCGCTGATCGGCGACGTGGTGATCGTCAAGAACTCCCCGGACAAGACAGTGGCCCCTGACAACGGGCTGAACGGCTGGAACATGACGTGGGCGGAGTGGACCGCCGGGAGCGCGGTCTGATCGCCCGGGCCGGCGGACATCGCCTTCGACCGGCCCTGACCGGCGATTTCTGACCGGACGTCGGACCGCGCGGGAACTTTTCGCGCGGCTCCCGCGTTTTCCCCGACGTACGTTTTCTCGGTTCCCGGACATGATGTCCGACCGAGGGGCTACGGTATGCACCCACAAGGTGACATGCAGCAACGCCGGGAGAAACCTTGAGCGTTCCGTACGAGACAACAGCGTACGAACCAGCCGAGTCGCCCGAGTCTCCGGAGGAGCACCTCGCGCGGCTGCTCGGTCGCGCCCTGAACTCGTTCGAGCTGCCCGACGAAGCACTGCGGCGGCTGGACTGCGCACTGGCCCACGACAGCTCCCTGCACTCCGCGCACCACAGCGCGGGCCTGCACCGGGAGACCTACCGGCACACCTGGCTGCTCGCCGACGGCTGCGCGCTCACGCTGTGGGAGCTCGTGCACAACACCGCGCCGGGCAGCGAGCCGCAGCACGAGGTGTACGTCGACGAGGAGGAGCTGCGCGCCGCCACGGCCCGGCTGCCGCTGCCGTCGGACACTCCGGACTTCGAACTGCCGGTACTGGTGCAGCTGTCGCCGGTCCCCGCGCCCCGCCATGTGTACGTGCCGGACGACTCGGCGGATCACGCGCGCCGGCTGCTGCGCCGCGCGGAGAACCCCGACCCGCCCGACGCGGACACGGCGACGCTGCTGAAGTCGGCGTTCGCGCACCAGATCACCCAGGCCTTCGGCCGCCCCTGCCGGGCGGGCCGTATCGGCCTCGGTTACTCGCTCTACGAGCACGCGTTCCTGCTGCGCGACGGCCGGGAGATCTCCCTCTGGGAGGTTGAGCACACGGCGACGCCGGACGGGCGGCACATGTGCGAGGTGTACGTCTCCGAGGCCGCGGCCCGGGGCGCGATGGAGCGCCGGGCGGCCCAGGTCTCCTGAGGCCTTCCAGGACGCCTGGGGCACCTCTGAGGGGCTCCGCACGCGCCACGGTCCGGGACTTCCGTCCCGGACCGTGGTGCGTGTCAGCAGCGCCTCAGACCGACGCCGGCGCAGAGTTCACGCGCGTCACGCGGCCACCGGCTGCTTCGTCTCCGGCGCCGTGGCGGTCTCGGCCGCTTCCGCGGCGCCTGGTTCCGTGGCGCCGGGGACCGGCTTGCGCATGCCCTTGAGGACGATGACCACGGCCGTCGTCACGCACACGCCCGCCGCGATGGCGACCAGGTACAGGAACGGGTTGCCGATCAGCGGGACCACGAAGATGCCGCCGTGCGGAGCGCGCAGCGTCGCGCCGAAGGCCATCGACAGGGCCCCGGTGACCGCGCCGCCCGCCATCGAGGCCGGGATGACGCGCAGCGGGTCGGCCGCGGCGAACGGGATCGCGCCCTCCGAGATGAAGGAGGCGCCCAGTACCCAGGCGGCCTTGCCGTTCTCGCGCTCGGCGGAGGTGAAGAGCTTCTTGCGGACGACGGTCGCCAGCGCCATGCCCAGTGGCGGGACCATGCCCGCGGCCATCACCGCGGCCATGACCTTCATCGCGGAGTCGCTGGGGTCCGTGACGGCGATGCCGGCCGTGGCGAAGGCGTACGCGACCTTGTTGACCGGGCCGCCGAGGTCGAAGCACATCATCAGGCCGAGCAGCACGCCGAGCAGGATGGCGTTGGTGCCGGAGAGGCCGGCCAGCCAGTCCGTCATGCCCTTCTGGGCCTCGGCGATGGGCTTGCCGATCACCACGAACATCAGGAAGCCGACGATCAGCGAGGAGATCAGCGGGATCACCACGACCGGCATGATGCCGCGCAGCACCGGCGGGATCTTGATCCGCTGGATCGCCAGGACGACACCACCGGCGAGCAGACCGGCGGCCAGACCGCCGAGGAAGCCCGCGGCGATGTTGGAGGCGATCATGCCGCCGACGAAGCCGGGCACGAGACCGGGCCGGTCCGCCATGCCGTACGCGATGTAGCCGGCGAGGACCGGGATGAGGAAGCCGAAGGCGACCCCGCCGATCTGGAATAGCAGCGCTCCCCAGCTGTCGACCTGGGTCCAGGAGAAGTGCTCCATGACCGAGGGCGCCTTGTTGATCTCCCAGCCGCCGATCGCGAACCCGAGGGCGATCAGCAGACCGCCCGCGGCGACGAACGGGACCATGTAACTGACGCCGGTCATCAGCCACTTGCGCAGCTTGGTGCCGTAGCTGTCGCCGGACTCGCCGGCCCGCTCGACCGGCGTGCCGCCGTCCTTGGCCGCCGCGCTCACCTCACCGCGCGCCGCCTTCGCGCGCACGTCGGTGATCAACTCGGCGGGCCGGTTGATGCCCGCCTTCACGCCGACGTCCACGGTGGGCTTGCCGGCGAAGCGGTCCTTGTCGCGCACGGGGACGTCGTGGGCGAAGATCACGCCGTCCGCCGCGGCGATGACGGCCGGGTCGAGCCGGGTGAAGCCGGCCGAGCCCTGCGTCTCGACGACCAGTTCGACGCCCGCGTCACGGCCCGCGTTCTCCAGGGACTCGGCCGCCATGTAGGTGTGGGCGATGCCGGTCGGGCAGGAGGTGACGGCGACGATCCGGAAGGGGCGGTCGCCGCCGTCGGGGGCGTCCGGGGTCGTGGTGGCCGTGTCGGCGTCGGCGGAGGCCGCCGCCGACGCCGACACGGAGTCCTGGGAGACCGACTTGGCGGCCGCAGCCGCAGCGGCCGGCTCCTCGTCGCCGCGGATCAGGGCCGCAGCGGCCGCCGCGTCGCCGACCGAGCGCAGCGCTTCGGTGAACTCGGCGTTCATGAGCTGCCGGGCCAGGGACGACAGGATCGTCAGGTGGGCGTCGTCCGCGCCGGCCGGGGCGGCGATCAGGAAGACCAGGTCGGCGGGGCCGTCCGCGGCGCCGAAGTCGATGCCGGCGGCGCTGCGCCCGAAGGCGAGCGTCGGCTCGGTGACGTGCTCGCTGCGGCAGTGCGGGATGCCGATGCCGCCGTCGAGGCCGGTGGGCATCTGGGCCTCACGGGCGGCCACGTCGGCGAGGAAGCCGTCCAGGTCGGTCACCCGGCCCAGGGCCACCATGCGCTCGGCGAGGGATCGCGCCGCCGCTTCCTTCGTTTCGGCGGACAGGTCGAGATCGACCAGGTCCGCGGTGATCATGTCGCTCATCGCGGGCTCCTTCGCACGCGTATCGCCCGGGGCGTGGGGTGGTGGGCGAGGGTGGTGACGGGGACGGGGGTGGAGATGGAGGTGGGGACAGGGAGGGGGGTGGGGACGGAGGCGCAGTGGGGGGTCGCGGGGGCGCCGAGTAACGAGAGGGACGTCATGACACCGGCTCCTTCAGTTCGCGGTCCACCGGCACCTCCGCCGTGACCGTCACCGCCGCCGGCTCCAGGTCGTCCGGGGTCGGCATCACGCTGCCGGGCAGTTGGACGGCGGCCGCGCCATGGGCGACCGCCGAGGCGAGCGCCTGCGGGCCGCTGCCGCCGGCGATGAGGAAGCCGGCGAGCGAGGAGTCGCCCGCTCCCACATTGCTGCGGACGGCGTCGACGCGCGCGCTCGCGAACCAGGTGCCCGTGTCCGAGACGAGCAGCTGCCCGTCGGCGCCCAGGCTGGCGAGGACGGCGCGGGCGCCCATCCCCCGCAGTTCCTCGGCCGCCTTCATCGCGTCGCCCACGGTCGCCAGGGGGCGCCCGACGGCCTCCGCGAGCTCCTCGGCGTTCGGCTTCACCACGTCGGGCCGCTCGCGCAGCGCTTCGAGCAGCGCGGGCCCCGAGGTGTCCAGCGCGATGCGCGCACCCCCGGCGTGCGCCCGCGCGACGACCTCTGCGTACCAGGAGGGCGCGAGCCCCCGGGGCAGGCTTCCGCAGCAGGCGATCCAGTCGGCGTCGCGCGAGTGCTCGCGCACCGTCTCCAGGAGCAGTTCCTGCTCCTCCGGGGAGAGTTCGGGCCCGGGCGCGTTGATCTTCGTCAGGACGCCGTCCGATTCGGCGAGCGCGATGTTCGAGCGGGTGGCTCCGGCGACCGGGACCGGCGCGACCTCGATGCCCTGGGCGTCGAGCAGATCGGCGACGAGCGCGCCCGGCGCACCGCCCAGGGGCAGGACGGCGACCGTGCGCCGTCCGGCGGCCGCGACGGCGCGCGAGACGTTGACGCCCTTGCCGCCCGGGTCCATCCGCTCGCCGGTGGCGCGGATGACCTCGCCGCGGTCGAGGGACGGAACCTCGTAGGTGCGGTCGAGAGACGGGTTGGGGGTGACGGTGAGAATCACGCCGCCCGCGCCGTTCCTGCTCGTGTCCGCACTGTTCACGCTCGCATCGGCGCTGTTCCTGCTCGTGTCCGCGCTGTTCATGCTCGTGCCGCTCATGTCGATGCCGCTCATGCTCGTCCCGCTCATGTCCGTGCCGCTCATGCTCGTACTACTTCCGTGCCGCCGCGCTCGATGGCGGCCGCGTCGTCGGGGCTCAGTCCGCTGTCGGTGATCAGCAGGTCCACGTCGCTCAGGTCGCCGAAGCGGGCGAAGTGCTCCTGCCCGTGCTTGGCGGAGTCGGCGAGCAGCACCACGCGGCGCGCTGCCGCGATGGCCGCCCGCTTCACCGCGGCCTCGGCGAGGTCGGGGGTGGTCAGCCCGTACTCGGCGGAGAAGCCGTTGGCCGCGAGGAACAGGACGTCGGCGCGGATCTCGCCGTAGGCGCGCAGCGCCCAGGCGTCCACGGCGGCGCGCGTACGGTGCCGCACGCGCCCCCCGACGAGGTGGAGCTGCATACCGGGGTGGTCCGCGAGGCGGGCCGCGATGGGCAGGCTGTGGGTGACGACGACGAGCTCGGCCTCCAACGGGAGAGCCGCCGCCAGCCGGGCGACCGTCGTGCCGGCGTCGAGGATCATCGTGCCCTCGGACGGCAGTTCCGTGAGGGCCGCCTTGGCGATGCGGTCCTTCTCGTCGGTGGAGGTGCCCTCACGTTCGGCGAGGTCCGGTTCGAAGTCGAGGCGTCCGGCCGGTATGGCACCGCCGTGGACGCGGCGCACCAGGCCGGCGCGGTCGAGGGCCTTCAGGTCGCGGCGGATGGTCTCCGCGGTGACCTGGAACTCCTCGGCCAGCGACAGGACGTCCACCCGGCCGCCCTCACGGGCGAGCCGCAGGATCTCCTGCTGCCGCTCCGGTGCGTACATGTCCGTTCTCCTCCGGCCTGTCCGAGCTTCATGCCCGAAATTGTGGTTTCGACAGGGAGGCTACGCCTGCATTTCCGGAAAGTAAACAGGTTCGGACGCGATTCGGGCACGAACGGACTTCATCACGGACGCCGGGAGCTCAGCCGAAGATCGCCGGACCTGCCGAAGGGCCCGTCACCGGTGCGATGACGGGCCCTTCGGCGGGAGCGACGAGCTGCGGCTCAGCCGACGAGCTCGCGCTCCCGCCCCGCGGAGGAGTCCTCCGAAGGGTCCTCGGAGGGGGCCGCCTCCGAGGAGTCCATGGCGCCCTCCACATGCTGGGCCGGCCGCTTCGGCAGCGCGAACATCAGCAGGAAGATGGCGAACATCACCAGGGCCACCCAGCCCAAGGCGTGCTGGAAGGCGTCCACGAAGGACGGGCCCACCTCGGCCGGGGTCAACTGGTCGTCGATCTGCCCGAAGAAGACGACCGCGACCAGGCCGAGGCCGAGCGCGTTGCCCATCTGCTGGACGGTGTTGATGAGACCGGACGCAGAGCCGGCGTGCTCCCGCGGCACCTCCGACAGCACCGCGTCCGTCAGCGGAGCGAAGATCAGACCCATGCCGAGGCCCATCACGACCAGCGGAAGCGCCATCTGCCAGGGCGCGATGCCGAGGCCGTAACGCTCTGACTCCCAGATGTAGAGCAGCACGCCGACGGTCATGGTCAGGGCGCCCGCCTGGAGCACCTTGCGGCCGAAGCGCGGAACCAGCTGCTGCACGGACATCCCGGCGGCCACCGAGACCGCGATCGAGAACGGGACCCCGGTCAGACCGGCCTTCAGCGGACTCCAGCCCAGACCGGTCTGCATGTACAGCGTCCAGACCAGGAAGAACACCCCGAGACCGACCCCGAAGACGGTCTGCACGGCGACGCCCGCCGCGAAGCTCCGCACCCGGAAGAGGGAGAGCTCGATCAGCGGCGAGCCGTCCCGCGCGCCCTTGCGCCGCTCGTACGCGACCAGCGCCCCGAACACGCCGAGCGCGCCCGCCATCGACACGTACCCCCACACCGGCCAGCCCAGCTCGCGGCCGCGGGTGAGCGGGTAGAGCAGCATGAGCAGTCCGAGCGTGACCAGGACGACGCCGACGAGGTCCAGCTTCAGGGCCTTCGGCGCCTTGGACTCGGTGATGAAGCGGCTGCCGAGGATCAGGCCCGCGATGCCGACCGGCAGGTTGATGAGGAAGATCGGCCGCCACTCCAGCCCGAACAGGTTCCACTCCGTCAGCAGCGCGCCGAGGAGCGGACCGGAGACGGCGCCCAGCCCGACGATCGCGCCGAAGAGCCCGAACACCTTGCCCCGCTCGTGCGCCGGGAAGGTGGCGTGCACGATCGACAGCACCTGGGGGACCATCAGCGCCGCCATACCGCCCTGGAGGATCCGCGAGGCGACCAGCATCTCCGGGTTCGCGGCGAAGCCGCACAGCGCGGAGGCGACGGTGAAGCCGCCGATGCCGACGAGGAACAGCCGCTTACGGCCGTGGATGTCGCCGAGCCGCCCGCCGGTGATGAGCCCGGCGGCGAAGGCGAGCGCGTAACCGGCGGTGATCCACTGGATCTGGCTCCAGGAGGCGCCCGCGTCCTTCTGGATGGAAGGGATGGCGATGTTGACGATCGTGACGTCGACGAGGTCCATGAAGGCCGCGGTCATCACGATGGCGAGCGCGAACCAGCGGCGACGGTCGCCTGGTGCCACCTGCGTCGTCTGAGTCGCCTGTGTGGTGAGAGGGATGGACGGGGTCTCGTTGGAGGTCTCCGTGGAGGTCATGGTGTGACAGTAGGATCGCAGTAGGTCAGTTCATGTCCTAGTGGTGCGGCATTCTCGGATGCATGACGACGGACACTCCGGCTCGGCTGCTGCAACTCCTCTCCCTCCTCCAGACGCCCCGCGAATGGCCCGGCGGCGAGCTCGCCGACCGCCTCGGGGTGTCCCGCCGCACGGTCCGGCGGGACATCGACCGGCTGCGCGAACTCGGGTATCCCGTGCAGGCGACCATGGGCTCGGACGGCGGCTACCGGCTGGTCGCCGGCAAGGCGATGCCGCCGCTCGTGCTCGACGACGAGGAGGCGGTGGCGATCGCCGTCGGTCTGCGGGCGGGCGCGGGGCACGCGCTGGAGGGCGTCGACGAGGCGTCCGTACGGGCCCTCGCCAAACTGGAGCAGGTGCTGCCGGCCCGGCTGCGCCACCGCGTCTCCACCCTCCAGGCCGCGACCACACCGCTGACCAGCGGGGACGGCGCGAGCATCGCCCCCGAGACGCTGACCGTCATGGCGTCGACGGTGGCCGGGCGGGAGCGGTTGCGCTTCGCCTATCGCGCCAAGGACGGCACGGAGTCGCGACGCGTGACCGAGCCGTACCGACTCGTGTCGACGGGCCGACGGTGGTACCTCGTGGCGTACGACCTCGACCGCGAGGACTGGCGGACCTTCCGCGTCGACCGGGTCCGCGACCCCTTCGCCACCGGGGCCCGCTTCACTCCGCGCGAGCTGCCGACGGGGAGCGCGGCGGAATACCTCCGGCGGTCCATCCAACGGCGCCCGGACGCACGCGAGTACGCATACGACGTCACGTTCGAGGCGCCGGCGGAGTTCGTGGCGGCGCGGCTGCCGGCGTGGCTGGGAACGCCGGTTGCGGATCCTGAGATCCCGGGGACCCCTGGCGAGAACGGCGGCAGCGGGTGCCGGCTGCGAGGGTCGACCAGCGATCCGGTCGAGTGGGTGGCGATGCGGTTCGCAATGCTCGGGTGCGAGTTCTCGATCCGGGGGCCGGCGGAACTGGCGGAGTACGCACGGGAATTGGGCGGGCGGTTGCAGCGGGCGGGAACGGCTCTTGAAGGTCCGTCATGACCCCGGAATTTCGCACAACGCACGTCGCAGACTCCTGCTCCTGCCACTTTTGGGCGAGAGCGGCTGCTGCGACCCGATCGGCTTCTCAGGGCCTCCGTCCGGCCCTGTTCGGCTTGGAACTGCTCTGAGTGTTCGGTCCTGCCCGGTCGGGCTGGTCGGGAGGTCACTGCGTCTGCTTGCGGGTCTGCTTCACCTCCTGATCAACGGCCCAGGCGTCGGCGACCGGGCCGAGGTGGCCGAGCTTGTCGGGGTTGATGACCGAGCGGATGGTCTGGATCTGCCCGTCGAGCACGTCGAGGGCGAGGATGTGGAGGACCTTGCCGTCGCGGTCGCGGAAGAGCGCGCCCGGCTGGCCGTTGACCTCGTGCGGTTCGAACGTGATGTCAACCCGCGCCATCAGCGGGTAGACAGTGGCGAGGAGCCTGGCCACGTTCTCGGCGCCGGCGACGGCCCTGGCCAGCTGCGGGGCCTTGCCGCCGCCGTCCCCGACGAGCTGGACATCGGCCGACAGCAGACTCCGCAGTCCGTCCACGTCTCCCTGCGCCAGAGCCTCGAAGAACCGCCTCGCCAGCTCCTGCCGCTCCTGGCGGTCCGCTTCGAAGCGGGGCCGTCCCTCGTTCATGTGGCGGCGTGCCCGTACGAGCAACTGCCGGCACGCCGCCTCCGAGCGTCCCACCGCCGCGGCGATGTCGTCGAAGCCGAAGGCGAAGACCTCCCGCAGCACGAACACCGACCGCTCCAGCGGGCTGAGCCGCTCCAGGAGGAGCAGCGCCGCCATCGACACCGAGTCGGCCAGCTCCGCCGCGCGGGCCGGGTCCTGGTAGGGATCGTCCAGCAACGGCTCGGGCAGCCACGGTCCGACGTACTCCTCCCGCCGCACCCGGGCGGAGCGCAGTACGTCGATGGCGATCCGGGTCACCGTGGCCGACAGGAACGCCTTGACCGACACCGGCCGGGTGGTCGAGGCGTCGTTGCGGAGCCAGGTCTCCTGCACCGCGTCCTCCGCCTCGCCCACACTGCCCAGGATCCGGTACGCGATCGAGAACAGCAGCGGCCGCAGCTCCTCGAACTCCTCGACCTTGCCCATGCCGACTCCCCCTTGCGGTCCGAGTGCCCGGCCGGACCCGCGCCGACGAGGCATCTTTCGAAGATCATCCGATGTGTGAGCGGAGCGGCCGAAGCTCGCACCGCGACCGACCTGATGGCAACCTTGATCATGGCGTCCCGGCCCCGGCAGGCCTGACCCGGGCCAGGGCGCGGTGGCGGTTCAGTGGAACTGGCCGACCCGGTAATCGCCGGCCGGCTGCTGGGTGATGATGTTCAGCCGGTTCACCGTGTTCATGAACGAGACCAGCAGCACGAGGGCCGTGAGCTGATCCACGTCATAGTGCTGGGCGGCGCGCTCCCACACCTCGTCGCTGACCCCGGTGGCCGCGTCCGCGACCCGGGTCCCCTGCTCCGCCAACGCGAGCGCGGCGCGTTCGGCCTCGGTGAAGACCGTCGCCTCCCGCCAGGCCGCGATCAGGTTCAGCCGCACCGGGCTCTCGCCGGCCGCGGCGGCTTCCTTGGTGTGCATGTCGATGCAGACCGCGCAGCCGTTGATCTGGCTCACACGCAGCGCCACCAACTCCTGCGTCGTGGCTGACAGCGGCAATTCCTTCAGCTCCCGGCCGGCCGACATGAAGTACTTGAGTGCCTTGCCGGTGGTCGGGTTGGCGAAGTAGTTCAATCGCGCGTCCATCGTGTGCTCCTCCACGTTCGTCGATGCCTTCACCCCCGAGACGAGACGGCCCTGACTCCTGTGACATGGCGCGGCATGACCCATGTCTCTCCGCTGTCCGGGTTCGGGCATGTCACAGGCCGAGTCGCCGCCTCGTCCCGGGTGCGGAAGTCCTCGATCAGGGAGTTTGACGATGAACGTCGCGCTGTGGATCATCGCCGGAGCGCTCGCCGCTGTCTGCCTGGTGGGCAGCTCAAAGATGTTCGTGCCGCAGGAGAAGCTGGCCGCGATGGGCTCCTCTGCGCAGTGGGTCCTGGAGTTCAGCCCCGGCACTCTCAAGGCCATCGGCGCCGTCGGCGCCGTCGAGCTGCTGGCTGCGGTCGGCCTGATTCTGCCCGCGGTGCTCGACATCACGCCGGTGCTGGTGCCGCTGGCCGCGACCGGACTTGTCCTTCTGTTCGCCCGCGCGGTCACCATGCGTCTGCGCCGTGGCGAGAAGGCCACGATCGTCGGCGACCTGGTCTACGTCGCCCTGGCCGCCTTCGTCGCATGGGGCCGTTTCGGTCCCATGCCCTTCACCGGCTGACCACCCCGCCGGCACTCGGCTCAGTCCTCCTGGCCATCGTCGCAATCGTCGAGCTCGGGGCCGTCCGGGTCGCGCAGCGGACGCAGCGGACGCAGCGGGCGCAGCGGGCGCAGACCCTGGCGCAGGGCGGAAGGGGTGAAGCTGTAGCGGCCCAGGGCGTTGAGGTTCTTGACCTTCAGCGGGGAGAGGCGGGCGACATCCGCATCGCTGATCTCCTGGCCCTCGGCACGCAGCTGGGCGACCTGGGCAACCGCGGCCTCGATGCACCGCCCTCGCGGCCGAACATCCGCAGCAGGTCATAGGCCCGCACCTGGTTGGCGACCAGGGACCGGCGAGGCGCAGCATGTCCTCCCCGTGTGTGGTCACCTTCTTCAGGTTCACCTTGTTGTCGCGGGCGAGGGCGTCCAGCGGCCCGTGGCCGCCGGTCTCGGTCCCGTCCGTCTCCGCTGTCGTCGATCTCCCGCTTCAGCAGCGGCTTCCTGGACACCTGGCGCCGGCTGAGAGCGGGCAGGCCTTTGACCTCGGCCAGGGTCCGCTCCCCGGCCGGAGCCGCGCCGAGCATCTTGGTGTCGCCGAGCAGCGACAGGAACGGGCGCACCGTGTTGTAGCGGTCGGCCGGCGCCTCGCGTACCGCGATGTCCGTCGAGTCGTCGTCCTCCGGCACCAGGCTTGCCACCGTGATCGCGGCGCTCAGAAATTCCACCGGCACGCGGCGGAGCCAACCAGCCACCACGACAGAGCGTAGATCTTTGGCCGAAGCTCCCCGCGAAACAGATCACCCGTGCCAATGGACCACCGCACGCCGACCAAGATCGTTCTCGGCGCCAACCGCCGTACCAATGTTCCAAGACCCCAGATAGTGTGGCGCCGGGCCGTGCGGCACACAGGATTCGGGGTGGACGGTGATCGACGAGGCGGCTGCGACCGCGTGGTGGGAGGGCCTGCCGGCCGGACTCCGTGACGAGGTCGACGGGTACGTCCTCCAGGACTCCCTCCTCCAGGCGATACGGACCCTTTGGGAGATCGGCCGCAACGATGGGATCGGGCTGAACGACGCCCAAGACATCGTCTCCGACCGCTGTCGCCACTACCGGGATCGGATCGCCCGCACCCCGGACAGTCCTCTCGATCTGGAGTCCTTGGCCCGCCGGGCTGCCGGTTGCCCGGGGCGCGTCGTGGCGATCGAGGCAATCTGGGACGGCGATACCGTCCACGACTGGTTCGTGCGCCTGCTGGCGCTCACCGTGGACCCCGAGGGCGAACGCGCGCTGGCCACCGTCTACTGGTCCGGGGCCAAGCGGTACCTGGGCGAGGACGAGGCGGCCAGCCGGTGGCACCCGTCGGCCGCGGCCGCCGAGCGGGCGGGGAGGGCCCTGGCCGACCACCTGTCGGTCCCCTTCCACTTCGCCAGCCCCGACACCCCGGACGACGAGGCTCCCCGCTGGCGGCCGTGACCGGCGAGGCGTCCGCTCAGCAGGAGATCGTCGTCATCGACCCCAGGGCCGATCAGACACAGATCCAGCAGTACAGCCGTTACCCGCGCCGCTGTGCGCCGCGGGCGAGTCGGGGTGCCGTTGACGAACTTGTTGAATAGGAGAGCCCACCAGTACCCCAGCCCGTTCTCCGTGTCCCCCGCGCCTTCTCCGCCTCCCCCCGCCCCCCCGCCTACTCCGTGGGCCTTGCTTCCCACGCGAACCCCCGCAGGGTCCGCAGGTTCTGCATCGCCAGTTCTGCCGGGCCCTGCGGACCGGTGGGAGCGGTGTCGGTCGCCGCCCAGCTCTCGACCGCGACCCGAACCGCGGCACTGGCCACGGCTGCGGTGAAGCGCTGATGCGGGGAGGCGACGTCGTCGGACGCGGGGGCTTCGGAAGCGGGAGCACCGGACGCGAGGGCTTCGGAAGCGGGAGCGCCAGGCGCGAGGGCGTCAGGAGAGATGGCGTCGGGCGCGAGGTTGCTCGGTGCCGCGTCCGTCCCGGTGGCGCGGGCCCGTTGCGTCAGGATCTCCGCGAGGGTGGTTTCCGAGGTGTGGCAGACCTCCGCCCAGACCTTGCCGAGGGCCGGGCTGGTTCCGGCCAGTCGGATCAGGGTGCGGACCCATTCCCAGGACGCCGCCGACACCCCGCCGCCGGGGACGAGCGTGTGCCGCACTGCGTGTTCCAGGGCCTGCGGAACGGGCAGTTCGGCCGGCGCCTCGCGTACCGCTTCCGCCCAGCGCTCGGCGCCCGCCGCGTAAAGAGGCGCGACGGCCTCCTCCTTGGTCGCGAAGTACCGGTAGAACGTGCGCGGGGCGATGCCCGCCGCTTGGGCGATGTCCTCGGCGCGGGTGGCCCTCAGGCCACGGCTGACGAAGAGGCCGGCCGCCGCCCGGGCGATCTCCATACGGGTCGCCGCTTTGCGCCGCTCGGTCAGCGAAGCCGAGGCGGGCGTGGAGGTGGAGCTGATCACGTCGGCAGGCTATGCCCATGTGGCACAATCTGCCATTCGGGCGGGCCACCCCGTGGTTCA
Organism: Streptomyces sp. NPDC050263; assembly: GCF_040655955.1. Taxonomy (NCBI): domain Bacteria; kingdom Bacillati; phylum Actinomycetota; class Actinomycetes; order Kitasatosporales; family Streptomycetaceae; genus Streptomyces; species Streptomyces sp. NPDC050263. The sequence goes on from NZ_JBFAKW010000002.1 coordinate 147,314, forward strand.
GGTACGGGGTGGCCCGCCCACCGAGCGTGCCCGCACGCCCTGCCCTGCGCCGGACGGGCCGTGTGCGCCCGCAACCCCTCACCGGGGGACGGTCAGGGGCCGTCCAGGGGCAACCGGGGGACGACCGGAGGAGAAGAGAGCCGAGCCCCGGCGCCTGGGGGGAGAGGCACCGAAGCCCGGCTCGGGAGAGTCCCGGCGCCGGGGGGATGTGCGTCGGGACTTGGCTCATGTTGTGTCGGGAGGAACCTGGCTCCTGTGGGGCAGGGATCTCGGGGAGGACTACCGGGTCCGATCGCCCCCGAACTCCCGCGCCGACCCGAACTCCCGTGCCCAGAAGTCTTGTTCCCGCGCTCCTGCTGATTGAAGCGGCGTTCCCACGCCATGTTTGCGCGGCCCACCGCCACCCGGCGCACGCGGGCGGAAACCGCGCCGCGAGCCACCGGAAGCCCACCGGGGAAGCGCACCCGCTCCCCCGCGCGAAGCCCACCTCTCTCCGCGGCCCGGGCAACCAGCGCACGCCGCTCCCGCCCCGGGCCCAGCCGACCGGACCGCCCGGGCCGACCGGACCGCCGGGCCGACCACCTCGCCCTGCCCGCCCTGCCCGCCCGGTCCACCTGGCTCGCCCGGCCCCGGTAACCGCTACGCCGCCGCCTCGAAGCCCGTGTCGCGGGCCAGCTTCTTCAGTTCCAGCAGGGCGTGCTTCTCGATCTGGCGGATGCGCTCCCGCGTCAGACCGTGCTCCTTGCCGACCTCGGTCAGGGTGCGCTCGCGCCCGTCGTCGATGCCGTACCGCATCTTGATGATGGAGGCCGTGCGCGGGTCGAGGCGGTCGATCAGGCCGTCCAGCTCCTCGCTGCGCAGCAGGGTCATGACGGACTGTTCCGGCGAGACCGCGGAGGTGTCCTCCAGCAGGTCGCCGAACTGGGTCTCACCCTGGTCGTCCACCGCCATGTTGAGCGAAACCGGGTCGCGGGCCCAGTCCAGGACGTCAGTGACCCGCTCCGGGGTGGAGCCGAGCTCGGTCGCGATCTCGACGGGCTCCGGGTCGCGGCCGTTCTCCCGGTTGAACTCGCGCTGCACGCGCCGGATCCGGCCGAGCTCCTCCACGAGGTGGACGGGCAGGCGGATCGTGCGCGACTGGTCCGCTATCGAGCGGGTGATGGCCTGACGGATCCACCAGGTCGCGTACGTGGAGAACTTGAAGCCCTTGCGGTAGTCGAACTTCTCGACGGCGCGCACCAGGCCGGCGTTGCCCTCCTGGATCAGGTCGAGGAGGGGAAGCCCGCTGCGGGGGTAGCGGCGGGCGACCGCGACGACCAGACGGAGGTTGGACCGGATGAAGACGTCCTTGGCCCGCTCGCTGTCGGCGACCAGGGCCTCGAGCTCCGCACGGGAGGCGTCCGCCCTGGACTCCTCGTCGCCGTCGAGGACCTGCTGTGCGAACACACCCGCCTCGATGATCTGGGACAACTCGACTTCCTTGGCGGCGTCGAGCAGCGGTGTACGCGCGATCTCGTCGAGGTACATGCCGACCAGGTCGCGGTCGGCGATCTCGCCGCCATGGGCGCGAACACTGCGGGCCGCGACGCTCGTCTCGCCGGTGGCGGACTTGCGACGGGCGACGGCACGGGTTGCCATGCGTGCTCCCTTGCGATGGAGGTTCAGCGGGTGGCCCTTCGGACGCCCGGCACTCTCGGAGTTCTCAGGAGTTCCCAGGAGTTCTCGAACCTCTCGGAACTTCTGAACTCTTCTCGTGTGCCCTGCATCCGATGGAAACAACGACTGGAATCAGGACAGAATTCCCAACCCGCACCCCGATTTTTGTGATCATGCAGTACCCTGTCCGACCACGCGAGGAGACGTGATGTCGTCGGAACGTACAGAAGTGCAGGTCAGGCCGGGAATCGAGGGTGACCTCGAAGCCCTTACGAACCTCTACAACCACTATGTACGTGAGACGCCCATCACATTCGACACCGTGACGTTCAATCCGGAAGAGCGACGTCCTTGGCTGCTCTCCCACCCTGAAGACGGCCCGTACCGCCTGATGGTTGCCACAGAAACGGACTCACAGGACATCCTGGGGACCTCACAGGAAATCCTGGGTTACGCCACATCCAGCCCGTTCCGGCCCAAGGCGGCCTACTCCACCTCGGTGGAGGTGACGGTCTACGTCGCCCCGGACGCCGGCCGGCGCGGCATCGGCACGCTCCTCTACGAGGCGCTCTTCGCGGCACTGGCGGACGAGGACGTGCACCGCGCGTACGCGGGCATCGCGCAACCGAACGAAGCGTCCGCGCGGCTGCACGAACGCTTCGGTTTCCGGCACGTCGGCACGTACCGCGAGGTGGGCCGCAAGTTCGGCCGCTACTGGGACGTGGCCTGGTACGAAAGGGAGCTGTAGCAGGCCGCCGCCGGTCGGGCCCGGCCCGTCAGCCGAACTGCACCGACCGCTTCGCCATCCCCATCCAGAACCCGTCGATCACCGACTTCTGCGCGTCCAGCTCGCCGGACATCTCCGCCGCGCCCATGGTCACGAAGAGCGGGGCGAAGTGCTCGGTGCGCGGGTGGGCGTACCGGCCGGCCGGGGCCTTGTGGAGGAAGTCCAGCAGGCCGTCCCAGTCGCGGGCCTCGAGCGCGCGCCGGCCCCAGTCGTCGAACTCCGAGGACCAGGTCGGCACGCCCGGGCCGGTGTGCCGCAGTGCGGCCAGGTTGTGGGTGAAGAAGCCGGAGCCGACGATCAGGACGCCCTCGTCGCGCAGCGGCGCGAGCTTGCGGCCGATCTCCATCAGCTTCACGGGGTCGAGGGTCGGCATGGAGATCTGGAGCACCGGGATGTCGGCGGCCGGGAACATCTCGACGAGCGGGACGTAGGCGCCGTGGTCGAGTCCGCGGTCGGGGATGTCCTGGACGGGGATGCCCGGGGCGCGCAGCAGCTTGCGCACGCTGTCGGCGAGCTCCGGTGCGCCGGGAGCGTCGTACTTCACCTGGTAGTAGTGCTCGGGAAAGCCCCAGAAGTCGTAGACCAGGGGGACCGGGTCGACGGCGCCGAGGGCGAGGGGGGCCTCCTCCCAGTGGGCGGAGACCATGAGGACGGCCTTGGGGCGGGGCAGGTCCGCGGACCAGGCGGCGAGTTCACCCGGCCAGACGGGGTCGTCCGCGAGCGGCGGGGCGCCATGACTGAGATAGAGCGCGGGCATGCGTTCCTGAGGGAGGGCGCGCTCCTGAGCTACGGCGGACATGGCGACGACTCCTTCCGGGACCTCGGCCCCTCACTCCGATCACACCAGGCACTTCAAGCACTTCAAGCACTTCAAGCACTTCAGACCACTCCGGGCACTTCAAGTACTCCAGGCGCTCCAGGCACTCCAGGCACTCCAGGCACTTCTGTGCACTCCTGGATATTCCCTTGCAGTTGCTTGAAATATAAAACGTCAACGTCACCAAGCATATTCCCAATTGGTTTAAAATTCAAGGAGCAGGCGTTTACAGTGGAGTACATGACGACGGCATCCACATCCGCATCCGCTGAAGAGCCCCGCTGGCTCACCGCCGAGGAGCAGCTCATCTGGCGCTCCTACGTGCACGCGACCACCCTGCTGGAGGACCATATGGACCGCCAGCTCCAGCGCGATGCGGGCATGCCGCACATCTACTACGGCCTTCTGGTCAAGCTCGCGGAGTCCCCCCAGCGGAGGCTGCGGATGACCGAGCTGGCCATGCAAGCGAAGATCACCCGCTCCCGGCTCTCCCACGCCGTCGCCCGGCTGGAGAAGAACGGGTGGGTGCGCCGCGAGGACTGCGCCTCCGACAAGCGCGGCCAGTTCGCCGTACTGACCGACGAGGGCCTGGACGTGCTCAGGCGGGCCGCGCCGGGCCATGTCGCCGTCGTACGCAACGCGGTGTTCGACCGGCTCAGCGCGGAACAGCAGAAGTCCCTCGGCGAGATCATGCAGATCATCGCCGAGGGACTTCAGCCGAACGAAGCGGGTGCGGACCTGCCCTGGCTCCGCTAGGCCCCTGGGGGAGCCAGGGCCACCGTCCTCAGTGGGCCATCACCGGCACCACGTCCTCGGCGTCCGTCGCCCCCGAGCCCGCGACCGCGCCCATGTCCGGCTTGCCGGCGTTGATGAAGGTCAGGGCGATCACGGCGGCGGCGACCAGGATGCCGACGGCGAACCAGATGGCGCTGGTGTAACCGTTCACCATGCCCTCCAGCTGCACCAGCTGCTGCTGGGGCTTCGAGGCGGCGCCGGCCAGGTGGTCCTTGATGTACGACGTCGTCGCGGACGCGGCGATCGTGTTCAGCAGGGCGGTGCCGATGGCGCCGCCCACCTGCTGCGAGGTGTTGACCATCGCGGAGGCGACACCGGAGTCACGCGGCTCGACGCCCAGCGTGGCCAGGGACATGGCCGGCATGAACGCCGTGCCCATGCCGAGGCCGAGCAGGACCATCGCCGGCAGCAGCAGCGTCGCGTACGAGGAGCCGATCTCCATCTGGGTCAGCAGCAGCATGCCCACCGCGGCGACCAGGAAGCCCGGGCCCATCAGCAGCCGCGCCGGGACGCGGGTCATCAGACGGGCGCCGATCTGCGTCGAGCCCGTGATCATGCCCACGATCATCGGCAGGAAGGCGAAGCCGGTCTTGACCGGCGTGTAGCCCTTCACGATCTGCAGGTAGTAGGTGAGGAAGAGGAACAGGCCGAACATCGCGATGATCGCGAGGCCGAGCGAGAGGTACACGCCGCCGCGGTTGCGGTCGGTGATCACGCGCAGCGGCAGCAGCGGGGCCTTGACCTTCGACTCGACGAACACGAAGGTCGCGAGCAGCACCGCCGACACGACGAACAGGCCGATCGTCATGGAGTCGCCCCAGCCCTCGGACTCGGCGCGGGTGAAGCCGTAGACCAGGGAGACCAGGCCCAGGGTGGACAGGATGACGCCCGGGATGTCGAGCGGCGAGCGGTTGCGGCTGCCGACCGGCTCACGGATGACGAAGTACGCACCGGCGGCGGCGACGATCGCGAACGGGATGTTCACGAAGAACGTCCAGCGCCAGTCCAGGTACTCGGTGAGGAAACCGCCGAGGATCAGGCCGACGGCGCCACCGCCACCGGCGATCGCACCGTAGATGCCGAACGCCTTGGCGCGTTCCTTCGCGTCGGTGAACATCACCGCGAGCAGGGAGAGCGCGGCGGGCGCGAGCAGCGCGCCGAAGGCGCCCTGGAGTGCGCGGGAGCCGAGGAGCATCGCCTCGTTCGTCGCGGCCCCGCCCAGGGCGGACGCCCCGGCGAAGCCGATCAGGCCGGTGACGAAGGTGCGCTTACGGCCCCACAGGTCGGCGATCCGGCCGCCGAAGAGCAGCAGTCCGCCGAAGGCCAGGGCGTAGGCCGTGATGACCCACTGCCGGTTGCCGTCCGAGATCCCCAGGTCCTGCTGGGCGGAGGGCAGTGCGATGTTCACGATGGTCGCGTCGAGCACGACCATCAGCTGGGCGAGCGCTATGAACGTGAGCGCCTTCCAGCGGTTGGAGTCCGGGACGCCCGGCGTACCGGGGGCCTTCTGGGCTGTTTCAGACATGGGAATACCCGCTTCGGGACTTCGTGACGGAAAAAGGGTGACGTGAAGCGTAAGTGTGAGGTGTGAGGTGTGAGGTGTGAGGTGTGAGGTGTGAGGTGTGAGGTGTGAGGTGTGAGGTGTGAGAAGGATGAAGTGAGAAGGGTGAAGTGGACTGTGCGGACTGGTGACCGCTGCGGCGCAGCCGACTCATCGATCGCTCAGAGGTCGGTCCCTCAGGACCGGCGCAGGTCCTCCATGGTCACGGCCGTGCCCGGCAGTACGGAGGGGGCCGGGGCCCGCAGTCCGTCCAGGAACAGCTGTAGGTGGCGATGGACGAAGCGGTCGGCACTCAGGCAGTCGGTGCCGGCGGGGGGCCGGCTGATCTGGGACACCACGATCATCACGTCTCCGACGCCTACGTCGGACCGGAGCTGTCCGGCCGCCTTGGCGCGGTCCATGACCTCCTCGATGATCCGCTCGACGCGTTCGCGGGCGGCCTCGAGGTCGGGGTGGTGCTTGTCGAACGTGCTGGAGATCATCGGGCAGAGCGCGCTGATCCGCTCGTCGGCGGAGGCGTGCACGAAGCGCTCCAGCGCCCCGAACGCGTCACCGGTCTCGGCGAGGGCGACCTGCCCGGCCCGGACCGTGCGGTCCAGCACCGAGCAGACGACCTCGCGGACCAGCGCGTCCCGGTCGGGGAAGTTGCGGTAGACCGTGGCATTGCCGACGCCGGCCCGGCGGGCGATCTCATCGAGCGGCACACCGGGGCCGAACTCGGTGAACATCTCGCGGGCGGCGGCGACGATCCGCTCCCGGTTACGCAGTGCGTCGGCGCGGGGCCGGGTCACCTTGCGCTCGGTGGGGACAGCGGTCTGCACGGTTACTCCTGCCTGAGTGGCTGTGTCGCCCACGGCCGCGTGGGCTGTGCGGCGTGTGTGGGCTTTGCGGTCTGTGCGGTGTGTGTAGCCGGCGTGCGGTCTGGGTGTAGCCGGCATGCGATCCGGGGATCGTCTCCCCGTTTCGCTCGGACACATGGCTAAACGGGGAGAGCGTCCCCGGTTATTTCCCGATCCCGGAAGTTTCTCGATGTGACCTGGCTCACGCCCGCGACGGGGCCGTAACGCGGCCGCGATCTCCATGCCGTCGGGCCGGTACCGGCCGACGCAAGTCGCCCCCGGCCGATACAGGTCGACCCCGGCCGGTACAGGTCGCCCCCGGCCGGTACAGGTCGGTACATATAGACACAGGTCGTTACAGACCACCACAGGTCGGTACCGTCCGGTACCGGCCGGTAATCCACGATCGGTCCGCTCCAACGCGCGCCCGCGCGCACCCCGGCAGAGGGTGATCGAAAGGGTGCAGCCGGTGACCGGTGGCTGCCTGGAGCGAAAGGCATCGCATGCAGCCGCCGCAGCCCGTGCGCACCGCCCCGGCCCGCGCAGGCGAGCCGCTCCGCCGTCGCATACGCCCGCGCCGCGTCGCCGCCCTCGCCTCCGTCACCGTGCTGACCCTCGCTGTCAGCACCTCGGCCGGTACGGCCCGGCTGACACCGGCCCCCGGCGCGACGACGGCCGGCGCCGGCCCGCTCACCCTGGCCCGTGCCTCCGCCCTCGCGCCCTGCATGATCAACGGAGGCACGTCCGTCCAGATGTCCGAGGGCCTGCCCACGGCCGGCGGCTACTCCCGCTCCACCGGCACCGTCCACGCCCTGACCCTGATGATCGACTTCTCGGACGCGCCCGGCCGGGGCAGCCCGCTGAGCCGCTACCGCGAGTTCTTCCCGCAGACCGAGGAATGGTTCCGCACCGCGTCCTACGGCCGCCTCGAGTATCGCGGCGAGACCCCGATCCGGCGCTGGCTGCGCATGCCCAAGCCGTTCCGCGAGTACGGCATAGAGCGCGGCGCGCCCTTCGACCCCGGCTACCGGGAACTCGTCCAGGACATCGTGGCCGCCGCCGACCCGACGGTGGACTTTCGCGCGTACGACCTCCTCAACGTGCTGGTCACCCCGAACGCGGGCCCCTCCGCCCTGGACACGGTCCTGTCCGTGACGTTCGCCGGCAACACGGAGGCGCCGGTCGCCGACGGCGTGACGGTGTCGAACGCGTCCTTCGTCTACTCCCGCCAGGACGACGGCTCCGGCACCTACGACCGCACCGGCTACCGGGTCCTCCCGCACGAGAACGGCCATGTCTTCGGCCTGCCCGACCTCTACACCCAGGAGGGCGGGGGCGCCGTCGGCCACTGGGACATCATGAGCGAGGACTGGGGCACCAACAACGACCTGCTCGGCTGGCACAAATGGAAACTGGGCTGGCTGGACGCCTCCCAGATCGCCTGCGCCGCCACGCCGGGCTCCACGGAGCACACCCTGACGCCCCTCTCCCGCACGGGCGGCCCGAAACTCGTCTTCGTCCCGGTCAGCAACCGCACGGGATACGCCGTCGAACTGCGCGCCCGCGGCGGCAACGACGAGACGGTGTGCCGCCCGGGCGTCCTCATCTACAAGGTGGACGCCGACGTCGACACCGGCATGGGCCCGGTGACCGTCTACGACTCCCACTCCGACAGCGGCGGCTGCACCCGCAGCCCCAACGTCCACGCGGAACTCTCCGACGCCCCCTTCGCCCTCGGCGAGACCTTCAAGGACCCGAAGCGGGGCATCCAGATCGCGGTGACGGGCGCGGACCTGAAGGGCGACTACCGGGTACGGGTGACGCGTAAGTAGGTGGGGGGCGCCGTCCGCCCATTACGGTGTCCCGAAGATCCTCCACGGGGAGCACACACCACCCATGCCACAACCCGAGCCGAACGACGCAACGGCTGCACCCGACACAGCCCTGCCCCCGCCCCCGCCCCCGCCCCCGGCCGAGGCGGTGGCGCCGCTGATGCGCGGCATCACGGTGCTGCACCGGCTCACCGAGGCGAACGGCGTGCTGAGCCTCAGCGGACTCGAACGCGCCACCGGCCTGGCCCGCTCGACCGTGGACCGGATCGTCGCCACCCTCGCCCGCATGGGATACGTCCGTCTCGACGGCCGGGACGCGACCCTGACCCCCCGCGTCATGGAGCTCGGCAACGCCTACCTCGCCGCCCTGCGCCTGCCCGAACTGCTCTCCGCGCACGCGGACCGCCTGGCCGACGAACTCGACGAGTCCGTCTCCCTGGCGGTGGCCGACCGCGACGGCATCCGCTTCATCCACCAGGCGACCCGCCGCCGGGCGATGTCCCTGAGCTTCCGCATCGGCGACCTGCTCCCGGCCGAACGCACCGCGCCGGGCCCGCTGTTCGCGACGGAGTGGACGGAGGAGGACTGGCGGACCTGGCGCGAGCGCAGGGCAGGGGACCCCCGAAACAGCTCCTACCGGACGATCCCCCCGCTCCCGAACACCGCACACGCGACGGACGACAACTTCATACGAAGCACCGAGCGAGCGGCGAACGACAACTGCGCCCTGGACGACCAGCTGATCGAACCGGGCCTGGTGGCGGTCTCCGTCCCCGTACGGGATCCGCGAACCGCCCGGATCGCGTGCGTGGCGAACGTCGTCAGCCACACGAGCCGGCACACGGCGGCCGACCTGCGCGACACGCTGCTCCCCCGCCTGCGGACGACGGTGGCGGCGATGGAGGAGACCCTGCGCCAGGCGCCGCCCCCACACCCCGCCCCGCCCCCCGCGGGCCTGGCGACCTGGACGGGCGCGTCGAAGCAGGAACTGGGCCGGGAGTTCATCGAGTCGCTGGCCCGAGGCCTGACCGTCCTGACGGCCTTCGGCGAAGGCAGGGCGGAACTGACCCTGACGGACGCGGCGAACGCCACAGGCCTGTCGCGGGCCACCACCCGCCGAGCGCTGATCACCTACGAACACCTGGGCCTGGTGACCCCCGCCCCCCACCGCACCTTCACCCTCACCCCCCAGGTCCTCTCCCTCGGCTTCCCACCCCTCTCCCGCACGACCCTCCCCCGCATCGCGACCCCGCACATGACCACGCTGACGGCCGAAATCCAGGAGACGACGTCCTTGGCGTCCCTGACCGACGCGGGCGACGAGATCCAGTACACGGCCCAGGCCACCGCAGGCCACGTCATGAGCGTCAACATCACACTGGGCACACGCCACCCGGCCGCCTCGACATCGCTGGGCAGAGCCCTCCTCACACCGTCCCCCCACACGGTGCTGGACGAGGAACTGGAACAGGGAGTGCGCACGATCGCGGTCCCGATCCACGACCGCGCGGGCCGGGTGATCGCCGCCCTGAACGCGGCCGCCCACGTGGCCCGCCGCACGCCCGAACAGTGCGTCGACGAAATCCTCCCCGCCCTGAGAGCAACGGCCTCGCACATCGAGACAGACCTCCACACAGCGGCCCGCTTCACCCACGTCCCCCTGACCTGACCCCCGCACCCCCACACCCCAGATCCGGTACGCTGACGCCTGTGACCCACAAGGCCACAAGCCCCGCCTTCACGCCTTCGTAGCTCAGGGGATAGAGCACCGCTCTCCTAAAGCGGGTGTCGCAGGTTCGAATCCTGCCGGGGGCACCAGCCAAAAGGCCCCGGACCGATCATGGTCCGGGGCCTTTGACATCCACTTTTGACATCAACGCGGGCGATCACCCACGGCTGAGCCGCCTTTTCCTGAGCAGTCGGTCCATGTGGCTCATGGCCTCACGCTGCGTGTCCTGCACGACGTGGGTGTAGACGTCCATGGTGATGCTGATCTGGGAGTGGCCCAGGATCTCCATCACCACGCGGGGCGCGACACCGGCCGCCGTGAGAAGGGTGGCGGTGCCATGACGGGCGTCGTGCAGCCGGATGACGCGGAGGCCGGCGGACTGGGCGACGCGGGTGAATGAGCGGTAGAGGTTGCGCGGCTCGATGGGACGGCCGGTACGGGTCGCGAAGACGTAGTCGGAGTCCTGCCACTTCTCCCCCGCCTTGACGCGAGCCGCGCTCTGACGCATGCGGTGCCAGCGCAAGGGAGCGATGCAGAGAGCAGGCAGCGGGACGGCTCGGCGACGGCGGCTCTTGGGGTCGTCGTCGTACAGGACGCCACGGCGACGCTGCACCTGATGGCGGACGTAGAGCACTCGGTTGTCAAGGTCGAGGGCCGACCAGCGAAGGCCGACGATCTCTCCCCGGCGGAGGCCCATGGCTATGGCGAGGACGAAGGCCGCGTAGAGCGGATCTTTGCGGGAGGCTGCGAGGAAGTCGAGCGTCTCGTCGAGGGTCCAGGGGTGTAGCTCGGGCGTGTCCGTACGGGGCGGCTCGACGAGCTTGGCGACGTTGCGCGTGATGAGTTCCTCGCGGCAGGCCGAGGTCAGCGCCGAGCGCAGAACTCGGTGTGATTCCTTGGCGGTTGCGGCGGTGGTCTCCTTCTCCAGGCGGACGAGGAAGCGGCGGACGTCGGCGACGCCGAGGGATTCGAGCCGCTTGGCACCGAGGAGGGGCACCAGGTAGAGCCGGACGTGCGACTCGTACTTGTCGAAGGTGCTGAGCTTCCGCCGGGGCTTGATGACGTTGTCCAGCCAGTACGGGAGCCACTCCGAGAGCTTGGCGGACTTGGTGGGCACGGGCACGCCCTGGTCCACCTTGTCGAGCAGCTCGCGGCGCTTGGCGTCGCACTCCGCCCACGTCTTGCCATAGGCGAACTTGCGGGCCCGGGTGCCGTCCGGCTGGAGCACGTAGACCGCGCACTGAAAGCGGCCGTCCTTGCGCTTGGTGATGGTGCCCGCGCCGTTCGGGTTGCGCTTGCGTTGCTGAGCCATCAGGCCGCCGCCTCCAGTTCGTTGGTGATGTAGTCGCGGACAGCGCGCGCCGGGATACGGCGGCACCGGCCGATCGTGAGCGAGGGCAGACGCCGGGAACGGATCAGGTCATAGACCGTGGAGCGGCCGAGCTTGAGCCGGGCCATGACGTCCGGGACCGTCAGCAGCTCTTCGTCAGGCATGGGTGGGCGCTCCTTCCGTCCGGTTGACGGTGAGTACGGCGGTCGTCATGCAGGCAGCAGCCCTTCTTGTTTGGCGCGTTGGGTGTGGGCGATGTCGTGGCGGACCTGGGCGGCGAGGAGTTCTTCACCGGGGCGGTAGCCGCTGCTGAGGTAGGTCCAGGAGGCAGCGGTGACGAGGGTGGTGTTCTCGTCGTCGACCGGGAGGCCGGCCCGGATGCGGGCGGCTTCGGCTTGGGCGGTGCGCCAGGCACGGCGTACGTCGCGGAGTGCGCCGAGGGTGGTCGAGTAGGCGCGCGATTTGCTGGAGAAGTGGCCGCGGAAGCCGAGCATGTGGGCCCACTTCCAGAGCTTGAGGTGGGCGAACTCGGGGAGGTGGCCGAGCGCCCAGGCGGTGCGGATCATCTGCCGGGCGTGCTGCTGGACGGGGAGGCTGGTGAGGGATTCGGCCTGGCCGGTGCCGTCGCAGTCGTCGCACAGGTCGCGGAAGCCGTCCGGGCCGCGTACATAGCCGCGTCCGGAGCAGGGGCGGCATACGAGGGTGCGGTCCACTGTGCCCGCGCCCTCGGCGTTCTTGGTGGCGTACTTGGCGACGTATCCGGCGACCTTGGCGTCAGTGAGTTCGCCGTCCCCCAGGGCGGAGATCTGATCCACCTTGAACCGGTCGCCCCACTTGATGACGCGTTCGCCGACGGCGTCCGACTCGACGAGGAGCCGGGCGCGCTCGACCGCCAGGCCGACGGCAACATGCAGGGCGTCGAAGGTGGCCCAGGCCGGGGGCGAGGTGGTGTGGCCGTCGGGCCCGTCGAAGCGGACGACCGCGTGGAAGTGGACCAGGCCGCGTTGCTGGTATTCGGCGACCTTGGCGAAGGAGACGCGGAGGGCTGCGTTGAGGGCCTTCTGCGTCATGCCGAGGTGCTCGGCGAGGGCGCGGCGCAGGTAGGTGGTGAAGCGTGCCCACAGGGCCCCGGCGTGGGCGTTCCACAAAACGGCGCCGGTGTAGTCGTAGCTTGCCGGGTGGAGTGGGGTGCCGAGTTCGGGAGCGTCCTGAGGGTGGCTTTCGCCGCATGCGCAGGGGCGGGGCTTGCCTGCGTCGGTGGTGGGGCGGTTGTGGACGGGGCCGAAGGACGGCGCGGTGAGCGTGACGAAGGCGCGCGGGTGGTCGCGGACGGATTCGGCGACGTTCTTGCCGCCGGACAGTCCGGCCTTGATCAGGTGGTAGGTGTCGGCGGCGTAGAGGCGGGAGCAGGCCGGGCAGCGGGAGGCGCGGCGGTTGCCGCAGGTGGTGAGGAGGCGGCCGGAGGGTTCGTCCTCGGAGCGGTAGGAGCGGACCACTTGCTTGGTGGTCTGGTCGGTGGTGACGGTCCAGCCGTGCAGGTTGACGGGGCTGGTGCAGCCGCGAAGGTTGCGGACCTGTTCCGTCACGCGGTCGAAGTCGTCGGTGTTGGCCAGTTCGACCAGGTCCCGCAGGCCGGGGCTGATGATGTGGCGCAGGTCGAGGTGGCGGCGCATGGGTGGCGAGGTGTCCTTTCTGGCGCGAGGGTGAGGGGGCCTGCGGGCAGCAGCGAATCAGTGCGCTTGGGCTGCTGCCCGCAGGCATGGCGAGGCGGGCCCAGGGGTGGGCAGCGGTGGGAAGTGCCGGGGAGGCCGGCGGAAGGTGTGGCCCTACAGAGCGGCGTGAAGCGCGGTGGCCATGGGCAGGCCGATCGCCAGTCGCGTCTTGAGCTGGGCCGCCGTGATTGGTTCGCCGTGCTCGGCGTGGTGGGACGTCGCGATGGAGCGTGCTTCGGTCAGCAGCGGCTCAGGCACCTTGACGGCAGGCGAAGCGGGAGCCGGGGCGATGTGAGGAGCGACGGGAGCCGGGGCCGGGGCCGGAATGGCGAGCGGCACCGCAGGGCGGGATGCGTCAGAAGCCGTCTCAGGCACCGACTCGATCTCGTCCGGCAGGGAAGCCGGTACGGCGGGAGGACGAGCGACGGTGTGGAAGGCGCGCAGGAGCTGGGGGCCGACGGAGCCCCAGCCGAGGAGGAGCAACGGGGCCACCGCGTCGACGGCGGCACGGCCGTAGTGTCCGGCGACGATCGGTTCCGCGACGTTGAGGGCGAGAGTCAGCAGTCCGGAGAAGTGCATGAGGCGGGTGGCAGCCGTCATCTGATCTGCGGGCAGGCCGCGCAGGGAGAGGTAGCGGAGCGCGACCAGGAGGCCGACCACGGAGAGGTCCACCATCGGGGCGATGAGCGGTGCGATCGGGCCGGGGACGCCGAGGCGCAGGGCGAGGGACCAGACGTTGCCGAAGGAGAAGACGAACGCCAGCGCGGCAATGACGATCATGACGGCCGTGATGGTGCGCTGAGTGATCCGGTCTTCTGTCATGAGTGTTCACCTCCTCTCCGGGGTGACGGGAGCGTGCGAGGGCGGTCGGGCGATCTGCTCAGACGTCGAGCTTGGTGAGGTCCACGTCCGCCAGATGAAGGCCGAGGAAGGCTTCCAGGAGGACGGAGGGGTCGGCAATGAGGTGCGCCGTCTGTTCGGCGACGTGAGCGGCTTCCGCGTCGGGCACGTAGGGCGTGCGGATGCGGGTGAAGCCGGGTTGCGACTGGTGGTTCATCGAGGCGACGCCGACATAGGTGGGGTCCTGAAGGTTGATCGGGTTGGCGTCCGGCCATTCCCGGATCTCCTCACCGAGTGCGGCCACGGCGGCTTCGGCGGTCTTCTGCGCGAAGCTCAGGCCCACGGGGCACACGTCGCGGATGAAGGTGGGGATCGCGTCGCCTGTGGACTTCTGAGTGGTGAGGATGACGAGCAGCCCCACGGACCGGCCCTTCTCCACCAGGTCTTCCACGAGCCGGGCGTTCTCGGCGGCGAGCGCGGCCAGCTTCTTCGTCTGCTGGTCGCTGCCCTTGTGGTCGCGGAAGTAGGTGTGGGCTTCGTCGACGATCAGCACGACCAGGGGCCAGTTCTCGGACGGGCCGACGTCCCACATGGACTTCACCCCGAGCACTTGGCGCACCGATGCCGACCGGGCGCGGCGGAGCTCGACCAGGTGCCGGAACAGCTTGTTGGCCTCTTCCAGGTCATCGCCCACGAAGGCGAACATGCGCTGCGCCCAGTCGGCGTAGTCGCCCTCGTACGCAGCCGACACCTTGCCGTCCGCGCAGGCGAACTGGACTGCGGGCGAGGGTGCCCAGTCGGAGAGGAGCCGGTTGATCAGGCTGGTCTTGCCGAAGCCGGGTAGGCCGGCCACGGTCACGCCGGGCACCTGCGTGAGGTTCACGGACACGGGCTGCGCGTACTCGTCCAGGCCCAGATCCCACTGAGCTGTCTCCTCCGGTGGCTCACCCGTGGGGTGGTGCTCAGTGGGGAACTTCAGCGGATCCAGTCGCACACCCCGGATGAGGACCTGCCCAGGCTTGTCCTGAGTAACCGCCACTCGTGTGCACCGCCAGGCGTCCGCCAGGTGCGGGCCCGCCTTCTGGAATTGCTGGAGCCCAACGCCGGGCAGGCATTTTGCCCGCGCGATCACTCCGTACGCGTCGTGCTTCACCTTCAGGGAGGGGATGAGGACGCGCGGCTTGACGGGCTTGCCGTTCGTGTTCGCCATTGACGCCAGCGCGGTCGGGGTCTTGTCCGTGGCCGACAGCTTGAGCATCGGGGCGAGCCGCTTCCAGCCCCACCGCACGCGTATGGCCTGCCGAATGGACTGCCGGGTCATGGCATCAGCGCGAACTTAGCGGACGATCCACCAGACCGCCCATCCGACGAGCAGGGCGAGCGGCAGGGCGACGACGAGCGGGACGTGACCGAGGGTGCCTTCCGTGGGGGCGTTCGGATCCTTCATCTGTGGCTCTCCATCGGGTTGTAGAGGAAGGCCGCGAGGGCCGATTCGAGGGCCGCCCGATCCGCTGACGCGTCGAGGCGGGGATAGCCGTAGGCGACGAGCACGGCCGCCACCGAGGTCACGAGTGATTCGGTGAACCGGGCATCCGGCCGGGCGTGAGGCAGCGGGTAGCTGCGCTCAGCGCCGGACCGGGAGGTGGTGACGCTCACGCCGCCTCAGCGGCCGGGGCCACCAGGTCCAGCCGACCCGCGCGGTAGGCGATGCCGTCCGAGAGCGAGCCGTTGAAGATCCGCGCCCAGGGGGTGGCGAACAGTTCCACCGGCATGACCGGGACACCCGGTCGGAGTCCGTTGGGCAGTCCGGTCTCCGGAACGGTGATCTTCAGAGCTTCGGCACGGTCCTCCTCCATGAAGAAGAGGGTGATCGTGTAGAGCTTCGCTCCGGTCTCACGGTCGGTGGCGAACTGCGTCTTCTCCTGGTCCGCGTACTTCGGCACCGGCAGGGTGCCGACCATGAACGACGAAGTGGGGAGCAGGCCAACACGGATGCGTGCCATGGGAGTTGGTTCCTTTCGATGGCGCTCCACCAGGGCGGTGGGGCGTGATCACCATTGAACATAGCTGACCTAGCAGAGTCAAGTGAATCGAGTGAGCTAGATATCAGCTGACATAGGCCACCTATGTCAGTGGGGTGTGCTAGGGGTGCTAGGAATCGCTACTCTTGGGCCATGAGCCCCGCGCCAGAGAGCAAGCAGGATCGTCGGCCGCCGTATCAGCACGCTGCCGACGAGCTTCGGCGCGACATCTTGCAGGGGCGGATCAAGCCGGGCGAGCAGATGCCGGCCATTCGCGAGCTACAGGAACGCTTCGGCGTGGCCAACATGACCGCGAGATCCGCACTCAACGTGCTGCGCGATGAGGGCTTGATCTACACGATCCATGGTCGGGGCAGCTTCGTCGCAGACCACAATGCCAGCGGGGAGCTCTCGGCGAACTACACCGCTCCAGTTTGGTACTTGGCGAACAAGGGCGAGAAGGCCGGCCAGGCAGGGCAGGAGGCGGGCGGGCCCGACGACACCGAAACGGCCGAAGCCGCCGGGACCACCCTCGCTGAAGTACTCACCGCACTACGTGACGAGATCCGTGCCCTCAGCGCTGATCATCAGGAACTGCGCCGTGAGGTCGAGGAGTTGAAGGCAGCTCAGCAGCCGAAGCCGTAGTCCTGAGCTGGGCCACTTCCTCTCGCAACTCCCTGGTCTCCCTGCTGAGGCGGCCGACCATGGCCCGCATCTCCTCGATCAGCGCGACTACCTGATCCGTGTCCCCGACGTGAATGCTGGTCGACCCCATTTCGTTGTCCGGTATGTGCTCGGTCATCGCTCCCCGCTTGCCGCCGTGCCGTCGTTCCGTGCCGCACTCGCTCGAACCGCCGGGACATGCCCACGGCATCCGCGCCTCTCCCAAGTCGATCAGCTACTGCGCTGCTGTGCTGTTCAGAGTTTCTTTACTGGATCAAGGCGGCCCGCCTACGGCGGTCCGCGCGCGCTGGCGGCCGGGGGCCGCCGCCGCTCCCTGTCTCCGCCACCGCTGCGCCGGCCCTCGACCACTCAGCGCGCAGCACCGCCAAGACAGACAGCCAGGCCAGGAAGCAACTCGACCAGCCCGAGCACCAGGACCACGACCAGTTCCGGGCCGAGCCTGAGCAAGCACGACCCCGCCGTCCGGATGACCGCCGTTTCGAAACCGGGAAACGTGGCTGATGCCGGGACGGGGTTGCTGGAGACACACGTGACGGGTGCTCGTTCGGCGCACTCGCCGTCGTGGCTGACTTTCGGTGGCGCAGGTCAGAACTGCGCTTCCAATGCCTGGACTTCAACCGCTCTCCTCTCCAACTCGATGACAGCCGATAGGGGTTGTAGCCGCACCCGAATCCGAGCACGACGACCGCCCCGGTACCATCGGCACCGGGGTCCTGATCAGGGCTTCCGCGACCGGACCACCCGGAATGCTGTCGAGGCTGAGGGGTGGTCCGGTCTTTTGTTGTTGGGGTTCGGGGTCAGATCAGCGCTTTGCCCACCTCGTAGATGGTGGGCCGGTCCCCCGGCGCATGGTTGAGCATCGCGTCGACCAGTTCGCCCAGCTCACCGGACACCTTCACGGGCCGACGTCGACCGTTGGCCACTTCCTCTCGCTGCACGGGGCGCGGAGCGTCGTCCGGGTACTCGACCGCCCGCCAGCCCGTGGCGGAGATGAGCAGCGAGGCCCCGAGCGCGTAGATGTCGGCTTCCTGTGTCGGCTCCGCTTGTCCGGTGTCGAGCACGCTGCGGGCGATCTCCGGTGCCTCGTAGTGGACGAGGCAGCCGCGGAACGGGAAGTCGTACCCCGGAGGCACCTGCCCGCCCCGGGCCAGGGCGAGGTCGATGAGGTGCGTTCGTTCCGGCCCGATGATGAAGTGGGCAGGTTGCACGTCGCCGTGTGCCCAGCCTCTTACGTGGAGGTCAGCCAGTGCTTCGACACATCCCAGCGCCACGCTGATGTGGGGCTTGCTGGACGAGCCCGCCTTCCGGCATGGCTCCCACAGCCTGTAGAGGTCAGGCCCCTCGTGCCACGGCTGGAAGTTCCACGTGCCGCGCTCCCATTCGCCGTACGCAACGGCGTCGAGCCCGAGGCGGTGCAGGACGGCGCCCTCGCGTGCGGGTGCGAGCGCGGTCCAGGGCTGGGCCGGCCACTCGGCCGTGGCCTCGATCGGATAGCCGAGCTTCACGGCGAAGTGGCCCCGGTGGCTCTCCACCTCCCAGACCGTGGAGCCTCGACGATTGATGACCATGCGCTGCGTCGTGGGCATGAGCGCGTCGAGCACCACGATCGGCAGTTCAGGGGTTGGGCCGGACAAGGTCTCTTCTCCCTCCAGGCGAGCGCGGCCGACCCAGAGTCGAGGCCGACCGCGTCGCTGTTGTCGTGAGTTACGCCTGACCGTACGGTCGGCCGCAGTCCGAGTCGCACTGCGCGAGGTTCGTGCCGTCCACGGTCCACAGGTCATCGAAGACGACGAATCCGGCCGCCTTCATGGCGCGCGCCGAGGAAGCGACCTTCTCCGGGTCGCGGCCCCCTCCACCGGGCATCGGGTTGTGGTGCAGGAAGCGGCCCGCGTACTGCTCGCAGAGCCCGGCGTATTCCTTCGTGTGCAGGATGAGCGCGTGCAGGCCCAGATCCACGTCGTCCGAGGGAATCATGGGGGCCGTGGCCGTGGCCGCCGCGACGAGGAACGCGACCGCCTGATCCGCGATCCGCTCAGCGCGCTCGGGAGACTGCCCGCTGTGGACGACCACGAAGCGGGCCAGGCTCTCGAACAGTTCTTCGCCAGCCACCGCGCGACCAGTCTTCTGATCGTTGGCTGTTGCTGTCATGTGCGATCTCCTCAGGTGAGGTCGTGCAGGACACGTACGACCCGTCCTGATCGCCGAGCTCGGCTCAGAGACGATCGGGAAGCGGGCTTGGTGGCCGGCCCCGGACGGGGACGGGAAGTCGGGCGGATCGGCACCCGTCCGGGGCGGCCGGTCTACTGGCCGGCCCCGAGGGCCATGCCGATCACCAGACCGCACGAACCGCTGATGCAGACGATGAACAGGACCCCGGCATACCGGCCGACGGCGCGCATCACAGCGGGACCTGACTGTTGCCGTTCCGCACGGCCAGGCGTGCGCTCAGTTCCTCCCGAGCACTGGGTGCCACCACGTTGCCCGGCAGAGCATCCCACTCCCTGCCGCCACGGACCGGCCGCATCTGCACGCGGCCACCGACCTCGCCCATGACGACGCCGACACGTCCGGTGGCACTGTCTTTCGCCAGTTCGCCGACGGCTGGTCTGGTCTGCTGATTGCTCGCCATGCACACGAGCATCGCGATCCGAGTACCCCCGCCAAAAGGTCAGGCTGATTACCCAACTTGGGTAACATCGCGGCAAGTAGAGAATCCGCGACGTTGCGTAGCCCTCGCAGTGTGGGAGCTTGCCCAGTGCCCGACGCCGACCGGCCGCAGGAGCTTCCTGCCCGGCTGCTCACCGATCCCGAGATGATCAATGCGTGCCGGGTACGGGACTTCGCCAGAGTCTTCCGGCTCGTGAAGACCAGAGCGGGCATCTACCCGTCGATGATTGCCAGGCGATGTGAGCTGACTCCGAGCCGGGTCGGCGAAGTCATCGCCGGGCGACGCCAGTTGCTCCACATGGACGTGATCGAGCGCATTTCAGACGGCTTGCGTATCCCAGGAGGCATGCTCGGTCTTGCCCGCCGCCCCTGGGAGACGCCCCAGGCTCTCGCAGTCACCGAGCGCGAGGCATCTCAAGTGCCAGAGCCTCAGGAGCAGTCACCCGCGTCCCTACCGGGCCCGGACGTGGACAGCATCTTGGCGTTGGCCACACGGACCAACCTCAGCGCAGCCACGCTTGAAGCGTTCCGGTCCTCCATCGAGGACTACTGGCGACGGGACGACCAGCACGGCGGCGAGGCACTACGGCCGGCCGTCGTCGGCCAGCTCCGCTATGTGGTGGGACTGCTCAAGGAGAGCCGCCCGCCGTCCATCCAGAACGGCCTGTACGGAATCGCGGCCGAACTGGCACGCCTCACCGGTTGGACCTACTTCGACGCCCGCCAGTACAACCAAGCCCGCGCCTACTTCACCGAGGCCCTGCAACTCGCCAAGGAGATCGACGACCGCCAGTTCATGGCCAACGTCCTGGCGTGTATGAGCTTGCAGGCGACCTACCAGGACAAGCCCGCGGATTCCCTGGCACTGGTGACCGCTGCCCAGGACCAAGCCCGCTCGGCCCTCGGCACCACTCCACGTGTCCTGTCGATGCTGTCCATGCGCGAGGCATTCGCCCATGCCACGCTCGGCAGCCACACGTCGACTCACCGAGCGATCGGGGAAGCACACCGCCAGTTCGAGCAGATCCAGGCGAGCGACCCGGACCCCTCATGGGTGACCTACTTCGACGAACTGAAACTCATAGTGGACACGGGCATTGCCCACGGTCGACTCGGCGAGGCAACGACGGCTGAACCATTGATCGCGGACGCGTTGCGCCGGGAAGCCCGCACCAATCAGCGCGGCCGGGCGTTCCACGCGTTCTGGCTGGCTCGCACGCAGTTGGACCAAGGCAAGCTTGATCAGGCGTGCAGCACCGCGACGCAAGCGCTGGAGTCGGCGTCGGCAGTGGCGTCCGAGCGGGTCTCGGGCCATCTCAGAGAGTTCTACGACCAGTTGGCCCCGCACAGGCAGGAGCCCGTAGCCCTGGCCTTCGAGGCACGGCTACGGGCACTCCTCCCGCCGGTCAGCGGATCGCTTCATCCATGAGCAGGTAGAGAAGCCCGACGAGAGACCCGCTGCTGACGATCTCGCGGCGGTCGATCATCCCGCGCACCTCACTGAGAGGAATCCACTCGATCCGGTCCGACTCGTTCTTCTCCGTGGGCGGACCGTCGTAAGTCGCGCCGTCCGCACGGAAGACGTGGTGCTGCGAATCGGTGATCCCGTTGGCCGGCTCGGCGTAGATCAGCGGCTTGATGGGACCGGGACGCCAGCCCGTCTCCTCCAGGACTTCACGGGCCGCCGCCTCCTCAGGAGACTCGCCCTCCTCGACCAGGCCCATGGGCAACTCCCAAGCCCACGAGTCCGTGATGAAGCGGTGCCGCCACATCATCAGCACCTCCTGGCGGTCGTTGACCACGGCAGCCACGGCCAGGTGCCGCAGGCGCACAACGTGGTACTCCCACCTGCGCCCATCAGGCTGCTGAACGTCCACCAAGCACAGGTTCACCCACTTGTTGGTGTAGATCTGTCGCTCACCGTGGGTCTTCCACTCCATACCTGCGGCCCCTCTCGATCGGACTCCAGGATCTCAGACCGATCCGAAGGCGGACGCGAGTTCGCCTCCTTCACGTCATCCTGACGAGATGCCTCTTTGCACACGGCTCGGAAAGTCGCTTGGGTCTCAGATAACGCGGCAGGTGACAGCCCTGCACGTGGTGGACCAGACCGGACGAGTCCACGGATGGGCCACGGATGGCTGAGCACCGCTTCAGCTACCGGGCTATCCACCAGGTTGGTGGAGGACGCCTTAGGACACTGTTGCCCTTCGCCATGGCCGGAGACCGTATCGGAGTGCATCGCCTCCGTCAGCACCGTCCGCGCTGAGCTGGGACTGACCGCTCGCAGTCGAGTGTTCGTTCTGCTCGTGGTGCCCACATGGCTGCACCAGGTCGGTGTGAGTGGGGCGTAGGGTCAACTCATCGCCTGTGCGACGGACTTGCTTCGGGATAGCCTTGTCTACGAGTGAGCCGGCGGTGCAAGCGTGAGGATCAGCAGTGGCGGAGACATACCCTTATGAGCAGCTTGACGGGCGTCGTTTTCAACGGCTTGCTCAATGTTTGATCGTCGCAGAAAATCCACGTACTCAATGCTTTCCGCTGTCTGGCCCTGACGGTGGCCGGGACGCTGTCGGTCTTTCGTTCGACGAGGACACCACCGTAACCGACGCCCTCATCTATCAAGTGAAATTTCGTGAACCCACCCCCACGGGAACCCCCACATCTGACGAGTTGCATCAATGGGTAACGAAAAACATTGCGCGCGAACTACCAAAAATTTTGACCCTCAAGGCGAATGGTGCCAGAGAGTACATTTTTATCACGAATGTAGCGGCATCAGGACACCCGGGAGGAGGTCTACGTGATCGAATGCAACAATGGGCCGCCGATAACCTGCCGCTGCCAACGAGGTTTTGGTGGCGCGATGATCTCGACGTGCGCCTAACGAACAACCCTCACATTGCATTCAGGTTCATGCTATTCGACGGCCCTTCTTCTGTTGCCGCCTACTTCGAAGGGACATTGCCCGGGGCGCCTTCACCTCAGTTCACTGGCCCCATCACCGTCTCAAGGAAAAGTCCGGCAGTCACAGCCCTGTTGATTTACTTGGGCGAGCAGTACGAAGCTGAATCCGTCCTGCGGTTCAAACAAGCGGACCTCGCTTCTACACCGCTATTGGACTTCTTCGTGGATGTGCCCGCAGCCGCACGCTCCGTCAGGCGTTCCAGCGAGCAGCATTCCATGAGGGATGTGATCTTTAAGATTGCAGAGCGGGCACATCAAGCGAGAGGAGACGGTGCAGATAAGCGTCGACGCGCCCACTACTGGAACCATGAAGTGGAAGGACTGGGGGCTGCTGAGCTCTTCCTGCATGGTGGTGCTTTCCAAGAAATGAAAACGGTCGTCCTGGAAGGAGCGCCTGGGCAGGGAAAGTCTACCCTTACTCAGTTCGTGGGCCAAGTACACAGAGCCTTCATCCTGAACAAGGCAGAGGAAATTGAGAAGCTGCCTGCCTGGTGTAGCAGCGTTGACGTTAAATTGCCCATTAGAATTGAATTGCGCCGCTTGGCCACTTGGCTGCAGGGAAGATCTCCCTGGACAAATAAGCCAAGGACGGCTGAGAGTCGAAATATGCAAAGCCTAGAGGCTTTTATTGTCGACCATGTCCAACACGTTACGGAGGGCTTGTCCTTCACGGCGGAGGACCTCATCTCCATCGTGACCGAGACTCCGACGATCCTCCTGCTCGATGGACTGGATGAAGTTGCAGATACAAGCTTGCGCGAGCGAGTTGTCAAGTGTTGTGAGAGATTCATTAAACGCCTAAAGACAGTGGAAGCCGATATTCAGGCGATTGTAACCAGTCGACCTATTGCCTTCGCTAAATCACCAGCGTTCACCCCGGAGGAATATTCCTATTTCGGGCTTGGCGACCTATCTCTCGACCTAATTCAACAGTATACGTCATCCTGGATTAATATCCGCGCCGTGCCGGATGACCAGGCTCAAGAGCTTCGAGCAATTCTTGAAGAAAGTCTGGCACAGAGTCATGTCGCCGACTTGGCACGCAACCCGATGCAATTGGCGATTCTTATTTGGCTAGTGTACGTTAAAGGATGGTCACTCCCAGATAAGCGCACAGCCCTATACGAAGCCTACATGTCAACCTTCCTAGACAGGGAGGCGGATAAAAGTACAGTCGTGCGTCAATATCGAGATGTTCTTCTCCAACTTCATGGGTACCTTGGCTGGGTATTGCATGCCCGTAGCGAGGTCGGAAGGTCTCAGGATGCTGCGGGTGACGTGGCAGAGGAAGAGCTCAAAGATCTACTTAAGAGCTATCTTCAAGCTCAGGATCGGCCCACGGATCTCGTTGATAAGCTATTCCACGGGGTGGAACGTGTATTCGTGCTTGTGTCGCGAGTTCAGGGAAGATTCGAGTTCGAAGTACAGCCTCTTCGTGAGTTCTTTGCGGCTCGGTATTTGTATAAAACATCACCGCATTCGACAAGCGCCTTCCCTGTTAAGGGAACTCGACCTGAGCGCCTAGAGGCTCTAATTCGGAATCCTTACTGGCTCAACGTCGCTAGGTTTTTCTGCGGATGGTATGACGAAGGAGAGCTCGCCGATCTCTCTCGTCGCATTGAAGACCTCTGCGCCGATCCGGAATATCGTCACACAAGCCATCCCAGTCGACTGCTGTGGCGGTTGCTCGGTGACTACGTGACCACTGCATCACCTAGAGATACCAAACAACTGGCCACACTCCTGACGAGTTCCTTGAACTACCGGCTGTTGCTCAACGAATCAGAAGTCGCGCAGTCAATTCGTTCCCGAGGGATAAAAATTCTACCCGCAGATGCCGGCTTGTCCAGTCTGATTCGGCGAGCGCAAGAAATTGTCGCCCATAGTACAACTAACGAGTTGGTTTTCGAAAGTGCCAAGGTAATCAGTTCGCAGGGCGTGCGCGAAGACCGATTTGACTGGTGGCATGCCGAGCTGGAGAGGACGAATCATAGCCGCGCAGAGTGGTTCCGGCGTGGTCAAATCTGTGGAGCGTTCGATGGGCAACCTGCTCATGTGCTCGTCGAAAAACTAAATCCCGCGACTTTCGATGCCCCTGTGTGGCGGACCGTCGCTACCGCAGGCCGGCTGGACCTAGCGGCACAGGACACTCTTTGGGCCTCGGAATACATGTCCGCCCTGGGCTCAGGTATCCAGACCGTCGGCGGGATACCGACTAACGGCAGGTCAGTAGTTACCTTGAGCCGCGCCGTAGTTAGCCTTATGCGACCCGATCATGCAGAGGGTTACATTCAAACGTCTCAGATCAGGCCTGATGATATTCTGATCGCTAATTACCCCAGGGTCAGAGATGAGCTCAAATCTCTTTTGAAATTGTCCGAGAGTCTGCGCACAGCCCCAAGTCCATATACATTGAGCATCGCTCGGGTGCGGTACTTCACTGAGGCCATCCGTGCCACGTTTGGTAACTGTTGGGCGGCTTGGCGTGTCGCGCTACTGGCAGGCCGGGTTGCGTGGAACCCCAACGGTCACCCTTCATTCCTCGATAGCGCTACGCCGATGGAGGACCGTGTCAAAACCGCGTGGCAACAGAGAAGCTCTGCCCCATTTTGGAGGGATGCACTGGCTACAACTAGATCGGATGGAACAACCCTAGCCGCGATTGCCTGTCTCTTGGAAATTGGAGACATTGAGGTTATCAATCAGGTGCATCCGTTGATCTCTGCCAGGTGGTCAGAAATGGAGGCCTGGCAGATTGAGGCACTCAATGCGCACTTCTGGTCCGGCCGTCACCGTTCCCGCACTAACAACCCCAAGGTCTCACTAGATGCGCTGGTCGGCACGTGGAGCGAGCTACCAGCCGGATTCTCCGCCCTCCTGGCACCTCGCGTGAAAGTGAGTGACATCTCACTACTCTCTGCGGGAGTTTCGCATGGTGTGATGGATCCATTGAGTACCTCTTTCGTCGCCGCGTTCATGGTGGCAGCGAATCTCAAGTGGATGACATCTAGGGCCAACTGGGATGGGTGCTTGGAGTCCATTCGTGAGCACCTCCCCAAGGCATCCCATCTGCCTTCGACCCCATGGAACGTGACGCAGCAGGACTTGACACGTTACGAGAATAGGCTCTCCGAGGAAGTAGTGCGTGAAATTCTAGATGCGCCAGAGCAGTATCCGGCGGCTTTGCTGTCAGCCGCCGCATATTCGGCAACCCGGCGCGTAACAGTGCACATGCCTAGCTTGGAGACGGTTGCCCAGAGGAAGAATTGGTTCGATCAATGATTTTCGACTGGCTAGCAGAGCGCGGTACGACAGGCTGCACCACTGCCCTAACCACCTCTCGCTCGGCTCCCATCCTCACGCCTGACACTCGCGAACGACGCTCCTTCCATCCTGGAGCCTGAGCGCCCCCGACGGAGCATGTCCTTGACCGGCACTGACTTCCTCAATTCGGCCCGTAGCGCGTAGCGCGCCGCGTGCGCGCCTTGAATCATTGGAGCGTCCCGGGCACCGGCAGCCGGAACCCATCCTGCCGTCTACCCGTCGCCGAACAGGGTGGGGCACCTGACATCCACGGCTGACATCAACAGCATTGGACGCCAGCAACTCCAGGCGGCCGTAGGTAGCGGTCCGTGCCGCATGGCAGCTTTCTGCTGAGCACGTCGGTCCGAACTCCTAAAGCGGGTGTCGCAGGTTCGAATCCTGCCGGGGGCACCAGTTCAGAAGGGGGCCACCTCCGAAAGTTCGGAGGTGGCCCCCTTCTGACATGACGAAGCACCGGACAGCGCGGGCCACCGGTTGAGACGCGGAGCCCCGCGGCCCGGCCAGGCCGCTGCCGAAGCCGTCCCGCGTCGCCGTCCCGATTCGCAACCGGACAGGCATCCCGACTCACTGCTCCTGCCAACCCTCCCGACCTGGGCGCCCCATCCAATGTCCCGCCCTGGCCCTGGTGCGCCCCACCGACACGCTTCCATTAATACGTATTAGTAAATACCCTCGGCGAGCGTCATTCCGTTCGGTTCTGAGCCCCGAGTTTGAGGAGTTCACGTGATTCGTAAGATCGCGTCAAGTGCCGGCGTTGCCCTGGCGGCGCTCAGTATGGCCGTCTCCGCTCCCGGTGCCGCTGTGGCGGCCCCGTCGGCCAACACAGCGTCTGCCCCGTCGGTTTCGGATACTTCCGGCGAGGCCACCGTCCGGGCGGGAATCTGGCTGACCTTCGAGTACTGGGGCAAGTCTCCTGCCGCCACCTTGCAGTGCGCGGCCAGGAAGTCGATCTATCAAGCACGGTATCCGAAATTGATCTTCAGGTGCTTCACGACGGCGAGATACGTGGAGCTTCAAACTTGGCACAGTTTCTAGTAACTACGGGATCGTCGGCAGGGACCAGTTCGCCCGGTCGGGCTGGTCGGCGGGGGCGGTGACGAGGCAGGGCCGGCCGCTGGTCGTTGGCGTGGTGATCTCACTCAGCACACCGGCGATCGAACAGTCGGGGGGCTTCGATGTGATCGGCGGCGGTGTCGCTGCCCGCGTTCCCCGGCCGCAGTAGGCCTGTCTGGCTCGCGTGTGTTGTTCTCGGCCTGCGTGGCCTGCTCCTCGGACGTATGACGGGCCGATGGCTACAGCGCCACGTTCGGCAGCCGAGACTCTGGGGAGCGGGAGCCCTGCTCCTTGCATGCGGCGGGTTCGAGCATCCCTCGTCGACCGCAATCGGACTCGGCCTTGTCGCCTTGGGCCATGCGGTGAAGCCGACCCCGTGATCAGGCCCGTGCGGGATGCGTGCCAGGTCGCACGGGGGACCACGCGTCGGCGCAACCGGCACTCGTATAGTCGCTTCATGGTGACTGCGACTGTCCGTGAGTGGTACGACGAGGAAGGGTGGGGGGTACTCGACTCTCCCGAGACACCCGGCGGTTGCTGGGGCCACTACGCCGACATCCGGACGAAGGGCTTCCATACGCTGTCGCCGGGGCAACGTGTAGATCTCCGATGGGAGGCCCCTGGCTTCAAGCAGGACGGGTACGACTACCGCGCGGTGAGCATCTCGCCTCGGCCCGCCTGATATCCGCACCGGTGTCGTTCATCGCCGCTCAGGCATGTCCTCATGTTGCCAACTCTTATGGCTGCAACGACAGTTGAGGCAGAGGGACATGTGTTGCACCTGAGGGGGGCAAAGATGAGAGTCACCGTGGCCGTCGACGCCGGGAACGGAGACGAGGCCGGAGCCTCGGACGATCTGTACCAGTGGCTGCGTCAGGACCCTGATCTGCGTGTGCTCATCCGCCGGGAGGCCGCCGCCGAGCCGCCGGGCGGAGCCATGGGCGCGCTGGGGGAGCTGATCGCGCTGCTGCTGGCTCCCGGCGGTCCGACGGCAGCTCTGGGGGCGGCCGTCGTGGTGTGGCTCCAGAGCCGCCGGGGCAACCAGACCGTCACCATCACCCTGCCGGACGGTACGCAGGTCGTGGTCTCCTCGGAGAAGGTGCGCGGCCTGACCGCCGAGGGCACCGGTGAGTTGGCCGAGCGGGTCGCCGCGGCGCTTCGGCAGGAGCGCGATCCACAGGGGACACGGGATACGGCGGAGGATGACGGTCAGGTCGATCCGTCGCGAGAGACGGGCTGACAGTGCCGTCGCGGGGGGCGTCGGATCTACGGGGAAGAGCGGATCTGACCGGACCCGGTTGCCACGCGCTGGTGGTCGGGACGGCCACCCACCCGGGCCGGCAGCTGTCCGCTCTGCCGTCCGCTCTACGGTCGGCGCAGGACGTGGCCGAGGCGCTGAGCACAGTGTGCGGTATGGGCGATCGGGTCACCCTGCTCACCGACCCGACGTCGCCGAGCGACGTCCTGGAGGCACTGGCGGCGGCCATCGGCCGGGCAGAGCCCACGGAGGAGCGGTACGAGCGCGGAACCGTCCTGCTCTACTTCGTCGGGCACGGGCTGCGCGGACCCGGTCAGCAGCTGTACCTGGCGACGGCGACGACCAAGTCCCGGGCCGACATGGCGCACTCCGTCCCCTACACGGAGATCGAGCGCTACTTGAGCGACGCCGCCGCCGACCCGGTCGTGATCCTCGACTGCTGTTTCGCGGGCAATGCCCAAGAGCCGGGACGGCCGAGCGCCGCGGACCCGTTCGCCGGTGCGCGGCCCGCAGGCAGTTACCTGCTCGCGTCCGCGATGCCCAACGCATTGGCGTATGCCCCACCGGACGCGGAGCACACCCTCTTCAGCGGCCAGTTGCTCGGCCTGCTGCGGGAGGGCGACGTGGGCGGGCCGAAGTGGCTGACGCTGGGCGGCGTCTACCGGCTGCTCGACCAGCGGCTCCAGGGCAGCGCGGCCCGCCCGTACGGCGGTGGCACCGCGCGCATGGGGGAACTGACTCTCGCCGTCAACCGCCGGTACGAGCCACGGCCGGGCCCGGACACCGGGCGGCCGGTGGCCGACGTCCCCGATCCGGACGCCGTCTGCCCCTACCCCGGCATCCTCCCGTTCCTCCCCGAGCACCACCGTCTCTTCTTCGGCCGGGAGGAGCTGACCCGGGAGCTGCTGCAGCGCGTCGAGCGGGCGCGGCCCGGTGAGCCGGTGGTCCTGGTGGGGCCGTCGGGCGTCGGCAAGTCCTCGCTGCTGCGGGCCGGACTGAGCGTCGCCGCGGAGCAGGCGGGGCTCGGCCCTGTGCGGCTGGTGTCCGCGCCGGGTGAGTGGCCGTTCCGGACGCTCGCCGAGGCGTGGGCGGCGGCGGTGGGCAGGGCGCCCTCGGACGTCGTACGGGATCTGGAGCGGGGGCGCTTCAGCCCGCCCGCGGCTACGGGGGCTACGGCCGGGCGGGCACCGCGTGTCCTCGTCATCGACCAGCTTGAGGAGTACTTCACGCTCTGCTCGGACGCGGCCGAACGCGAGCGATTCGCCGCCGCCCTCACCGCGGGAGCGCACGAGGAGCGGGGCGAGGACGGGGCCGGCCCGCGTCTCGTCCTGGCGCTGCGCGCCGACTACTACAGCGACGCCCTGAGCGACCCCCGCCTGGCGCCTGTCGTGCGGACGGGGCACTTCGCCGTGCCCGCGCTGGGCGACGAGGAGGTCGAGGCGGCGATCGTGGGCCCGGCGGAGTACGCGGGCCTGCGGTGGGAGGAGGGCGTACCGCAACTCCTGCGACGCGATGTGAACGAGGAGCGGCGCACCGCGGGCGATGCCGCGGCGCTGCCCTTCCTGGCCTACGCCCTGCCGGAGATCTGGCTGCGGCGGCAGGGGACGACGCTCACCTACGCCGGGTACGCCGGTGCCGGAGGCATACGGGGCGCCGTGGCAGGGGCCGCCGACAAGATCTACGACGCTCTCGACGAGACCGGCCGCACGGCCCTGCGGAGCCTCCTGCTGGCCATGGTCCATGTGGCCGACGGCGAGGGACGGTTGGTACGCCGCCGGGTGCCGCCGGAGGAACTGGCCAGGAGCGAGGACCTGCTGCGCCGGCTCGCGGACGCCCGTCTGGTCGTCGTGGACGAGGGGGGCGGGGCCCAGCTCGGCCACGACTCACTGCTGCACGCGTGGGGGCGGCTGAGCGGCTGGATCGACGAGGTACGGGACGACCTGCTGAGACTGCGGCGGCTGACCGCGGCGGCGGAGGGCTGGGCCGAGGCGGGACGGAAGGCGAGCGGCCTCTACGAAGGCGACGCCCTGAAGCAGGCGAAGAAACTCACGACGGACGACGCCCAGGCGACCCAGCCGGTGGTCACCGCCGGTTCGGCGCTCGCAGCCACGCCGTCGGCCGTCCCCGTCCCCGTCCCCGTCCCCGTCCCCGTCCCCGTCCCCGTCCCCGTCCGCCAAGTGGTACGGGATTTCGTCGCCGCGAGCGACCACGCGCAACGGCGTCGACGCTTCGTCACGCAGGCGTGGATCGCCGGTCTTTCGGCCCTGGCCCTGGTGGCCGCGTCGCTCTTCGGGTGGGCGTTCCACGAGAACCGGCAGGCGGCGAACCGGGAGAAGAGCCTGATCGCCAGGGAACTGGCCGCCCAG
The DNA here is from genome assembly GCF_040655955.1 of Streptomyces sp. NPDC050263. Lineage (NCBI taxonomy): Bacteria > Bacillati > Actinomycetota > Actinomycetes > Kitasatosporales > Streptomycetaceae > Streptomyces > Streptomyces sp. NPDC050263. The sequence continues at coordinate 177,552 of NZ_JBFAKW010000002.1, forward strand.
GCCGACACCCTGCGCGAACGCGACCCGCAGACCGCGCTCCGCCTCAGCCTGGCGGCGTACCACACCGCGGTGACCCCGGAGACCCGCTCCAGCCTGTACACGGCGGCGACGACCCTCACACCGACCCGTCTCGTCCCGAAGGAGCCGTACCGCAAACCGGTTCTCAACGTCGCGTACAGCCCGGACGGCAAGGTCCTGGCCGCGAGTCACAAGGGTGACCGGGTCCACGGCGGCCGGGTCCAGTTGTGGGACCTCTCCGAGCCGACCAGGCCGGTGGAGGCGGGCCGATTCGCGCTGAGGAGCAGTCCGGCCATCGCCTACAGTCCGCGCTCACGGCTCCTGGCCGCGCAGTCGGCGGACGAACTGACGCTGTGGGACACCGCGGACCCGCAGAAGCCGCGGCGGCTCTCCCTGGTTCGGCTCGCCCACGGAGTGACGTACACGCTGGCGTTCAGCGCGGACGGCCGCACGCTCGCGGCGGGCAGCCAGAAGGGACAGCTGCGGCTGTGGGACGTGAGCGACCCCGCCCACCCCGCACTGCGGACGCAACGGACGATCGCCGAGGTGGAAGTGATCTCCTTGGCGTTCACCCGCGACGGGCGCCACCTGATCACGGGCAACGGCAACGGAGAGTCGGGGAGCGGGCAGCCCGCACAGGTGCGGCTGTGGGACGTGAGCGATCCGGACCGGCCCGTGCTGCGGGACACGGAGCAGGCCGACACGGTCATGGCGGTTGCGGCCGATCCCCGGCGCGACCTGGTGGTCGCGACCGGTGCGGCGGGGAAGATCGCCTGGTGGGAGGTGGCGGACGGGCGGGAACTGCGGCGCGTGAAGGCGAAGCGGTACATGGACTCCTGGGGCGTCTCAGGGGACGGCATGCCGTCGCTCGCGTTCAGCGAGGACGGCAGGTATTTGGCGGGCGCGGACCGCGCCGACGGCGTCAAGCGGGCCGAGGTGACCGGGAAGGCGGCGGATCTGGTGGAGCGCATGCGCCAGGTCACACTGCCGACAGGTGAGCCGGCCCAGTCGGTCGCCTTCAGCCCGGACAGCCGGTATCTGGCGGCCGGTGAGGTGGGCGGAGAGGTGCGGCTGTGGCCCGGCCGGCCCTGGGCGCCCGCGTTCGAGGGCGGCATCCATGTCATGCCCCAGGCTGGAACGAGCCCGTTCAGCCGCGACGGTGACCTAGTCATCGCCTCGCAGTCGAACGCGGACAGCACCTACACGAGCAAGGTGTGGGACGTCAGCGACCCGGACGCGCCGAAGGTCCGGTACACCCTGCCGAGGGGATGGGAGGCGAAGTACTTCCTCACGCGGCGCAAGACGCCCGTGTTCCTGGCGCATTACTGGACCAAGGGGCTGGATCACACCCTCCAGATCTGGCAGTTCGACTCCGACGGGGCCTTGAGGAAGAGCCCCGGCATCCGGTTCACCGCCGACATGCCGAGCATCGCCGTGAGTCCCGACGGTCTTCTCCTCGCTGTGGGCTCGCAAGAGGAGACCGACATCGCGCTGTGGGACATCCGGGATCCGGCGAATCCCGTACGCCGGGGCACGGTCGGGGTGAAGGCGAGCGGCGGCCTCGGGGCAACGGGAAACCTGTGGTTCGCCGGAGAGCGATCCCTGGCGACGGTGGAGGACGGACGGCACATCAGGTTCTGGGACGTTTCCGACCCCGCCCGGCCCCGCAAGGGCGGCCGCGTCGACGACGCGGCCACGATGGAGAGCGCGATGTACTACGGCTCGTCCCGGCTGCTCATCACCGAGGCGCCGGGGGACAACGTCCGGCTCTGGGACGTCTCCCGGCCCGCGCACCCCGTCAAGGCCGGCCTGCTTCCGGCCGCCCCAGGGGGCTACTTCCCCACACGCAAGGGGGAGTTGGCGGCGGCACTGCGCGATGGAACCGTCGAGTTCTGGGACGTCACCGACCCCGCTCGTCCCCAGAGGCACAACGACCTCCTGCTCGACCGCGAGGTCACGTCGATCGACATGACCTCCGACGGCCGCTACGCGGTGACGAGTAAGCCCCATCGCATCTGGTCCGTCGGGAAGAACGGGCGGTGGAACACTCCGGAGCACGTCACGCTGGAGAACGCGGATGCGATACATGTGCCCCCGGCGAACTCACCGCAGGGCCCTCGGTGGCTGGCTGTCACCGACTACGGCAGCGCCACCATGACGGAGGAGAGGACCTACGTGCTCGCCTTCGACACCGACGGCCTCTACGAGGCCCTCTGCGAGTCGTATCCCCTGAATATCCCCGAAGACCAGTGGAAACAACTGTTCCCGCACCTGGCCTACCGCACGTCATGCGACTGACGCGGCTGCGGGCAGGGGTGGGGAGTTTTGGACCGCTCCGTGACTCTGCTGCGCAATTCGCTGCGGGGGTGAGGGCGGGTCGGCGATGATCGTTTCTGAGGTCGCTTCTTCTGTTGTGCGGCCATGGAGGCGGTAG